>JAISNH010000060.1 GCA_031276335.1 Rickettsiales bacterium | reverse complement strand
GCGGTACAGGAGCCGGAGGAGGAGGCGGCGGCTGTGAGGAGGTGTCCAGCGTTAACAATGGAATAACCTCGGGGTACGGCATGTTCGCGGATCCCATAGGAGAAGCGTTTTACTCAGGTTATATACAGGTGGGAGGATATGGAAACAACGGCACTTCCGGTAATTCCGGCGGCACAACCCACACCTCCAACGAAACCGGCGCGACATACACTGACTCAAAGTATGCGGCGGCGTTGTTCAAGCTGAAAGCCAAATAGCGGCAAAGCCAGCCTCGCGGCTGGCCTTTCATGGGATGAGGCTTTTCATGGTCTGCTTCATCCCTCCCCTTGATCCCGGATTGAAAATATCTAAGCAAGGCCGCGCGCATGCGGTCAAGGCTTCATCCTGATCGATTCCGGGTCGGGAAAATAATATGACCTTACTTCCACCCGTATTTCGAAAACTTCAGCGTTTTTGCTATTGCGTCCATGTTGGTGCCGTATTTTGCGCCGTTGATTGCGGCCTGTTCTTTGTTCAGCCTCAGGATTTCCTGCTTCAGGTATTCCGCGTCTTCGGCTTTTTCCCAGCCCCACGTCTGAGCCCACAGCTGGTTCATGCCAAGCTTGTCTAGCCCGGAGTCCTTCATCACCATGTCGTTGTCGGCCTTGACCAGCTGGTAGATAAGATACATTTCGACCGAGCCGAGCGATGCGCCCAACACTCCGCCGGTCGCAATCGTGGCGAACGCCAGCCCGCCGACCACAAGGTAGGGCAGCGCCTTTTGAAGCATGCCGGAAATGTCCTCCAGGTGATATTTGAAGGCGTCTTTCAGCTTGCCGCCGATGCCCGTCAGCCCGTTGCCCATTTTGCTCATGAAGTTTCCGAATAAATCTCCGATTGCCATAATGAATCCTTTCGTGTTTGCCATTCGATTATAACGGGAAGCGGTGTTTTTGTAAAGCTGTTTATAGTGCCGGCGGCGCCCCGCCTCGCCCGCCGCGCGAAAGTATCACGCCCAACATACTGTGGTTTTTGACCTCCCCGCTTCTTGCAAGCGAAATTAAAAAGGGAGAAACAGAATGAAACCACGAAAAACAATCATGATAATGCTATATGTCATGGCGGCGCCCGATGCCGCTATCCAGGTGGTGAAGAGGCCTTGTTGAGAAACCTGGATTTCCCGGTCAAGCCGGGGAATGGCATAAGTTCCTCCCTCATTCCCGCGCGCGCCCTCGTCATCCTTGTGCCGGCGGGAATCCGGCCGCGAATTCCTCGAACCTGTCCTCCGCGATCGCCAGCCTGATGTCGCGCATAAGGTCCTGGTAGTGCCAGATATTGTGCTGCGACAGCAGCGTGTACCCGAGTATCTCCTTCGCGCCGAACAGGTGGTGCAGGTATGCGCGCGAGTAGCAAAGGCACGTCGGGCACCGGCATTCCTCGTCGAGCGCCCCCGGATCGTCCCGGTACCGCGCGTTGTTGATGTTTAGGGTTCCGCCCCTGACGAAGGCCTGCCCGGTGCGCCCGCTCCGCGTCGGCATAACGCAGTCGAACATGTCGATTCCGCGCGCGACCGCGCCCGCTATGTCGGACGGCTTCCCGACTCCCATAAGGTATCGCGGCTTGTCCGCCGGCAGCGCTTCGGCCGTGTAGTCCAGCACCTCGAACATCGTTTCCTGCGGCTC
The DNA here is from genome assembly GCA_031276335.1 of Rickettsiales bacterium. Lineage (GTDB taxonomy): Bacteria > Pseudomonadota > Alphaproteobacteria > Rs-D84 > CACZYB01 > JAISNH01. Next base: position 5,420 of record JAISNH010000060.1, on the reverse strand, counting down.
TCCTATGGCAAGGCCTCCGACCGCGTACCCGTCGAACTGCATCGCCGCCAGCGTAGCTGCGGATTCAAGGCGCAGGTCGCGGAACATGCTGCCCTGCGCTATGCCGAATATGCCGTATCCGTCGCGGTTCTTGAACGCGTCGTGCGAGCGCTTCGCCCACCGCATCGACATCCGCATGGACAGCTCGGCCGCGCGCTTCTCGACCGGCCAGCTTAGGCATTCGTCGAAGCACATGGTGATGTCGGAGTCCAGCATATGCTGGATTCCGACGGAGCGTTCGGGGCTAAGCATGTGCTTCGTCCCGCCGTCGATGTGCGACTGGAACTCGACGCCGTCCTCGGTTATTTTGCGCAGGGCGGAAAGGCTCATCACCTGGAACCCGCCGGAATCGGTCAGTATCGGCCCCGGCCAGTTCATGAACTTGTGCAGCCCGCCGTGCCGCGCGACCAGCTCCGCCGTCGGCCGCAGCATAAGGTGGTAGGTGTTCCCGAGGATTATTTCCGCGCCCGCCGCGGCGACATCCTCCGGGCGGAGCGCCTTCACCGTCGCGGCCGTGCCGACCGGCATGAAGCAGGGGGTGTGGATTTCGCCGTGCGCGGTGGAAAGCACGCCCAGGCGCGCCTTGCCGCTTTTGCCTTTAATCTCGAATTTCAAACTCATGTTTCCTCCCTTCGCCGTTGCCGCACAAGTCCGCGTAGTCCCGTCATTCCCGCAGACCCCCCTCCGTCATTGTCGGGCTTGACCCGACAATCCAGGTTTCGCAACAAGGCCTTTTCCTCGCCCGGATTCCAGACCCTGCCGCCGGAATGACAATTGGTTTGACTGTTAAGCTTTCGTTATGTACTATCATAGTGAAAGAACGATTACAAGCACGGAGTGCCTTTTGAACAAAAAATACATACTTATCGACGGGTCGGGCTATATTTTCCGGGCGTTCTATGCCCTGCCGCCTATGACGCGCAGCGACAACCTGCCGGTCGGCGCGGTGTACGGATTCTGCAATATGCTCCTGAAGCTGCTTGTGGAGCGCGACGGCCGCGACGAAATCGTCGCCGTGGTGTTCGACGCCGCGCGCAGGAATTTCAGGAACGACATCTATCCGGAGTACAAGGCGAACCGGCAGGAAACCCCGCCGGAGCTGGCCCCGCAGTTCGCCTATATCCGGAAGGCGGTGGAGGCCTACGGCCTGCCCTCCGTGGAGCAGGTCGGATTCGAGGCCGACGATTTGATAGCGACCTACGCCGAGCAGGCGCGGATGAACGGCGACGAGGTGGTGATTTATTCCTCGGACAAGGATTTGATGCAGCTGCTCTCCTCCAATGTTGCGATTTACGATCCGCTGAAAAGCCGCGCGGTGACGAAGGAAACCGTGTTCGAGAAATTCGGCGTCGGGCCGGAGCGGGTGGTCGACGTGCAGGCGCTTGTCGGGGACGCCTCCGACAACATTCCCGGCGTGAAGGGCGTCGGGCCGAAGACCGCGGCCGAGCTTATCGAGCGCTACGGCTCGCTCGAGCGCCTGCTTGAAAACGCGAAGAACATCAAGCAGGACAAGCGCCGCGAGATGATAGAGGGCGGCGCGGAAATGGCGCGGATTTCATACCGGCTTGCGACGCTAAGGCGCGACGTGCCGCTCGCAACCCCGCTGGAGGATATCCGGAAAACGCCGTTCGACATCGCCCGCGTCGAGAAGTTTCTGGAGGAAATGGAGTTCAAATCCATAATCTTGAAGGTCAGGAATTACGGCGCAAACCGCCAGAATATTTCATATGAAACAAACCGGGAGCACGAAATTGTCGAAACGTTCGCGACCACCGTGTCGCGTCCGGTCGTGAAAAATGTCGAAAAGCGCTACGAGCTCGTGACCGACGTCGCGGCGCTTGAAAAATGGGTGGAAAGATGCGCGGCCGCCGGGCGGTTCGCGGTCGACACCGAAACCACCGGCCTGGACAGCCTGGCCGCCGGCATAGTCGGGATTTCGCTGGCCGTGGGGGAGGGCGTCGCCTGCTATATCCCGCTGCGGCACAAGAAGGTCGTCTACGGCGGCGTGGATTTGTTCAACGACAATTCCGAGCAGCTGCTCGAGGGACAGATAGCGCTGGAGGATGCGGTGGCGCTTTTGAAGCCGCTGCTCGAAGATCCGAAGGTCGTGAAAATCGGCCACAACATAAAATACGACATGCATATTTTCAGGCGGCTGGGCATCGCCGTCGCGCCCATTGAGGACACCATGGTGATGAGCTACGTGCTGGACAGCGTGAAGAACCTCCACAACATGGACGATCTGGCGAAAATCCACCTCGGCTATTCGACAATCCATTTCGAGGACGTCGCGGGCAAGGGCAAGTCGCAGATAGGATTTGCCGAGGTCGCGCTCGACAAGGCGCTCGATTACGCGGCCGAGGATGCGGACGTCACGCTCCGCCTGTACGATATTTTTGCGCCGCGGCTTGCCGCCGAGGATGAAAAGAACGTCTACCGCGGCATCGACCTGCCGCTGGTGCGCGTCCTGTTCGAAATGGAGGAGCGGGGGATTAAAATCGACGAGGCCGCGCTTGCCGGGCTAAGCCGGGAGTTCGAAGCCGTCCTGAAGGATTTGGAGGGAAAGATTTTCGCCCTTGCCGGCGGCGAGTTCAACATCATGTCGCCGAAGCAGCTTGGCGAAATCCTGTTCGACAGGCTTGGCATGCCGTTCGCGAAAAAGGGCTGGCGCGGCGAATATTCGACCGACAGCGACATCCTGAAAAAACTGTCGTACCAGGGTTTCGAAATCGCCGGCGTCGTTTTGAAGTACCGCGAGATCGCGAAGCTGAAGGGCACCTATTCGGACGCCCTTCCGCGGCAGGTAAGCGCGCGTGACGGCCGCGTGCACACGAATTATTTCCAGGCCGGCACCTCGACCGGGCGCCTGTCGTCCAACGACCCGAACCTGCAGAACATCCCGATACGGACGGATCTGGGCAAGAACATCCGCGCCGCGTTCGTGGCGGAGCGGGGCTTCCGCCTGCTTTCGGCCGACTATTCGCAGATCGAGCTCAGGATACTGGCCGACATGGCGGACGTGAAGAACCTGAAGCAGGCCTTCCTCGACGGCGTGGATATTCACGCGAAGACCGCATCCGAGATTTTCGGCGTGCCGGTTTCAAGGATGACGCCCGACCTCCGCCGCAATGCAAAGGCGATAAACTTCGGCATAATATATGGCATTTCCCCGTTCGGTCTGGCGCGGAGCATCGGCGTGACGCAGGGCGAGGCGAAGGCCTTCATCGACAGCTATTTCGCGGCGTTCCCGGAAATATTGAAATACATGGAGGATACGAAGGCGTTCGCGCATTCGCGCGGCTATGTCGAAACGCAGTTCGGCCGGCGCTGCTTCATTTCCGGAATCAACAACCCGAAGCAGAAGGCGTACGCCGAGCGCGCGGCGATAAACGCGCCGATACAGGGCGGCAACGCGGACATCATCAAGATGGCGATGGAGAAGATACGCGCCCTGCTGGCCGGAAAGAATTTGGAGGACGACGTGCGCATGCTGCTTCAGGTGCACGACGAGCTTGTGTTCGAAGTCCGTGATTCTATGGTCAGGGAGGCCTCGAAGCTTATCAAGGACGCCATGGAAAATGTCGTGAAGCTTTCGATTCCCATTATCGTCGAGGTCGGCGCCGCGAACAACTGGAAGGACGCGCACTAGCCGCCCCGCCGTCATTGTCGGGCTTGACCCGACAATCCAGGCCGCTAAAAGGCCTTTTATGAGTCCTAGATTCCCAGCGTTTCGCTCACTCCGCATTCGCGGAGCTCGCCCTTTCTCGGCGATGCTCGCCTCGAAAGTCGCGGGAATGACCGCTGCTAGCCGGCATGATACCCTCACCCCACAAAAATCTACATTAGACAAAAAAATCTAACCCATTGATTTTACTGGGGTAAAAATAGACCAAAAAGTTAACCTCTTGATTTTACGGATAAATACGCCAAAATGTTTCACGTGAAACAATTTGGCTTATTTCGCTGTAAATTCAATACCTTGATTAGAACTAAAATGGAACATTTTGTGCTTGCAAAATGGGAATATGCTGTATTTTATCGTCATTCCGGCGCCCTTCGTCCTCCTCATTATCCCGGCGTCCCTCGGCTGCTATAAGCGATTGCCCCGCACCCACACCGAACGCCTCATTCTCATTCCCGCGCCCACGCCGCACGCCGCCTGTACCCCGTCGCGCGGCAGTCAAACCCCGAAAATCAATTATCCGTTGTATTGCACGTACGTCGTGCTGCTGCTTATGACGACGACGCGCATCCTGTCCCGTTCGCGGCGGTGCTGGCCTGCTTTGATAGCGGCGGAATCCTTCGCCTGTCGCTTCCTCTCGCTCCGGATTTCCATCAGCCGCTGTATCGATCCGCCGGCCTCGGCCAGCTCGCGGCGCCATTCCTCCTCGCTCATGCAGTCCTTCAGGTTGTTGCACAGCCTGTGCGCGGGCGCCAGGTTCGCCGCGTCGTCCGCCGCCGCAGGGTTCTTGCTTTTCGGGACTATGTGCTCGGTCGAAAGCTCGCTTTTATACCTGATCGCTTCGCCGCAAAGCCGGCAGTCGAGGGTTTCCCCGCGCTCCAGCTTCTGCTTCCATATCTTCCTAAGGACAGTTTCGTTCTTTATGATCTGCATCCATGCTCTCCGTCCCCCCGGTTGGATTTTATCCTGCCGCCCGGTCCCGCGTCAACGCTAAAGTTGTTTTTTATTTTATTGCTTTCCTTCGTATTTTTGGGTATTATTATCGGATATAGGAAGGAGTTTCCATGGACATGATTTTGACCGGCGCCGGCGGCCGGATTCAGGCGAGCTATCACAAGGCGAAGGATCCGGGCGCCCCGATCGCGGTCGTATTCCACGATCTGCCGTCGAACGGAGGCAGCATGAACGAGGCCGCGGCCTATACCGTGTTCTACACCCTGCTTCAGAAGGGATTCAGCGTCGTGCGCTTCAACTTCCGCGGCGTTGGCGGCACCGAGGGCGAATTCGAAAACGGCGAGGCGGAGCTGACCGACGCCTCCACCGTCGTCGATTGGCTGCAGGAGCGGCACGAGGACGCGGTCGAATTCTGGCTCGCGGGGGTGGGCTTCGGTGCGTGGGTCGCCATGCAGATGCTTATGCGCAGGATAGAAATCACCGGATACGTATCGGTGCTGCCTCCGCAAAGGAAGTACGACTTTTCGTTTTTCAGCCCGGCTCCATGCGAGGGTCTGGTGGTGGGCGCGGGCGCGAACCCGGTCACGTCCGACGATTCGCTGAAATCTTTCGTCGCCTCGATAAACCGGCAGCGCGCCGGCCGCGCGGAATTCGTGTCCATCAAGGATGCGAACCAGAAGTTCGACGGCCGCCTCAAGGAGCTTTTCACCGCGGTGTCCGCCTATGTCGACAAGCGCAAATAGCT
>JAISNH010000052.1 GCA_031276335.1 Rickettsiales bacterium | reverse complement strand
GCGCCCGAGGTCGACACCGTGTTCACCATATTCGGGCCGACGAGCATAACCTCCTCGCTCGACGTGGCCGAACGGCTGGTCGAGGTGGTGAAGCGCCATAATTTCAAGAACCTGTATTTCGGATGGACGGGCGGGGATTTCGTCGCCGCCGGGCGCGAGTTTCTGCACGGCAGCAACCTTCCGGTGTGCAGCGCGCCGGAGGACGGAGTCGAGGCTTTCATGGGGCTTATACGGTCGCATGAGATTTCCGATAGGATAAAGGGCGGCATCCTGCCTCTTTCCAGGTCGAAGGAGAAGAAGGAAAAGGGCTACGCGGCGGCCAAGAAAATCATAGACGTGGCAGCCAAGGCCGGCCGCAGCACCCTGACCGAGGCGGAGGCGAAGGCCGTGTTCGGCCTGTACGGCGTTCCGACGGTCGAGACTTTCGTCGCCAAAACCCCGAAAGAGGCCGGCCGGTACGCCCTTGAAAACATACGCGGCAAGGTTGCAATCAAAATCGCCTCCGAGGAAATATCGCACAAGTCCGACGTGGGCGGCGTGATGCTGTCCCTGGCCCCCGAGGAAGTGGAGGCCGCCGCCGGGGCCATGATTTCCGGCGTGCGCGCCAAAGTCGGGCCGAAGGTGAAAATACAGGGCGTGTCCGTGCAGGAGATGATAGACAAGTCCGAGATGTTCGAGCTCCTTGTCGGCACGACGCGCAATCCGGTGTTCGGGCCGGCTATGGTGTTCGGCACCGGCGGCAAGGCGGTCGAGGTCGAGAAGGATTCCGCAATGGAGTTCATCCCGCTGGACGACAAGCTCGCCATGGAAATGGTGCAGCGCACACGCATCTACAACAAGCTGAAGGGATTCCGCGACGTGAAGCCGGTCGACTTCAAAATGCTTTCCAAGATAATCGTCGCGGTGTCGGACATGATGCTCGACTTCCCGGAGATAAAGGAGCTGGACATCAATCCGGTCCTGGCCGACAGCAAGCGGATAATCGCCGTCGACGCACGCATAATCCTGGATTTGGAATCAAAGGACAACAAGAAAGGGAGCAAAAAATGAGAGTGAGCAAGACTGTTAAAAAAACCGCGGCGAAAACCGCGCCGGCCAAGGCGGCCGGATTCATCGGGAATATTTTTTCGCCGGACGACACCAATTTCATGAAGGGAATCGCGCTCTTCTTCCTTTTGTGGCACCACCTGTTCTTCCTATCTCCGTCGGCGGGCACGGCCACTCTGTGGGGCGGGGTGCGCCTAGCGTACTTTGCCGCGGTGGTGATGAAGGTGTGCGTGGCGATGTTCTTACTTCTTTCCGGATACGGCCTGTTCGTGTCGGGGCAGAAGCACGACAGCCTGCCCGTGTTTTCGTTCTGGCGCAAAAGCTATGCCAAGATATACCTGAACTACTGGCTGATATGGGCGATATTTGTCACCGCTGGCATCCTGTTCTTCCCGGGCGGCACGCTTGCCGAGGCGTACGGGGCCAAGTCCGTCGTTTCGACCGCGATCCTGAACTTCCTGGGGCTGCAGAACATATTCAGGCTGCCGTCGTACAACCAGGCATGGTGGTTCATCAGCGTCATATTCGTGATGTACGCGATGTTCCCTCTCCTCCGGTTTTCCATGCGCAGGCTTGGGCGCGCCAGCTTCGTCGTGCCCGCGGCGTTCTTCGCCCTTCAATTCACGGCGCAGTACACAGGCAGGATACCCTATATCAACATACCGTTCATCACGAACTGGGCGTTCCCGTTCGTGTTCGGCATGTGGCTGGCGCAGAACAACGTATTCGCGCGGACGAAAGATTTCGACGAATCGCTTTCGACGGACGGCAGGGTGCTGCACTTCTTCATCTACATCGCGGTCATAGGCGCGCTGGTATGGCAGAGGCAGTACGGATACGGCGCGATAAAGTCGTTCTATATCGACGGCATACTCGCGTTCTTCATAATAAACTTCTTGAACGGATACTTTACCGGGATAAGCTGGCTGAAGTCCGCCATGCTGTTCGCGGGCAGGCATTCGTTCAACATATTCCTGTTCCACAACATAATATACGAGACGTATTTCCCGAAGGCGTTCTACGAGCTGGGCTCGCCGGTCGCGGCTTTCGCGGCGCTGATGTCCGTCTCCATAGTCGTTTCGATAATGCTGGAGCGGCTGAAGGGCGGGATAGGGTTTTATAAGCTCCAAGGCGCGCTAGCCGGCAAATAGCCCGTCCGCGGCGGCATGAAAAAAGACCCTCTTGCGAGGGTCCTTTTTTAGAGAGCTTGTTGTTGTTCAAAGGCCCAGCTGCTTGGCGGAGCAAACGCCCTCGTCCTGCAGTGCCGTTGCGAAAGCCTTCGCCTCTGCGTCGCCAGCCCTGACGGCTTCGGCCACTTTGGCGCATACTTCCGGGTCGGCCTTGTCGAATGTCGCGGCACGGCCCTTTTTAGACATGACGCCCGCGAGGAGCACCAAGCTTAAAAATAGTATCTTTTTCATTTTTCATTCCTTGTTTTTAACTTTGTTTGTCGGAATTGCACATCTCTTGCGAGATTGTGATTATTCTATAACATCAAAAACGAAAAGGCAAGCCCGAATATCGTTTCTGGCTTTTTATGCCGGATGCCGCGTCCGTAGCGGAGGCCGGCCGGGAGGATTTCCATGATACTCGTTGCTTAGCCGGAGGGGATGTGGTATGATGTTCCACGGAATGGAAACCAGAGGTAAAGCTCCGCCAGACGCAAGTTCCAGGACGACCAACAAAAAGAAAGGAACCAACATGAAGATAGACAAGACAAGCGTGATAAGCTATATCGCATTGGGAGTCTCCATAGCCGCATTGGCCATCGCAATTTTCGACGGATGCCACAAAAGGCCGCGCCGCTATGGATTCGGTGACGGGCATCCGGAGATGATGCAGGACGGGGAAAGGATGCGCGGCGGGCGCGGACACGACCGTGAAGGGCGCAGGCCTGGAATGGAACGCAGGGGGCCGCATGACGACGCTTCGCGCGACGAAATGCCTAAAGAAATAAACAAACAACGAGATATAAAATGAAAAAATATCTGATTTTGGCCGCCTTTGCCGTAATCGCGGCCGCGGCCAGCGCCCAGGACGGCGCGGATAAGAAGCCGCGCGGCGGGCGTGGAGGATTCATGGAGCTGACCGACGAGCAGAAATCCTGCATAGAACAGCAGGATTGTCCGAAGCTGGAGATGAAGGAAGGCGAAAAGCCGAGCAAGGACGCAATGGAAGCAAGTCGCGAATGCCAGAAAAAGGCGTTCGATACCTGCGGAATCCAGATGCCGGAGCGCCCCGATCATAAAGGCGGCAGCAAGGGCAAGTTCGAAGGAAAGGGCGGCCCGAATCCGGAACCCCAGGAATAACCCGCTCCGAACGCAAAATGAAAAGGCCGCCCTTGGGGCGGCTTTTTCGTCGGAAGCCCGGAAAGCAAATTTCCACGGGCGGCGGATTTTTGGAGCAGGTGACGGGAATCGGACCCGCACGGCCAGCTTGGAAGGCTGGAACTCTACCATTGAGCTACACCTGCGCAACATCGGAAAACAGCAGATTCCGCAATCGGATTTTCCGGATGGAAATTCCTGGAGCGGGTGAGGGGAATCGAACCCCCGTCCTCAGCTTGGGAAGCTGATGTGCTGCCATTGAACCACACCCGCGTAGCGATTTCGAACTGCGAAATCCGTATATTTTCCAAATATACCGTCCGATGATACACAACCATTTTCCCTCTGGCAAGGGGTTTTTGCGAATCGACTCCCCCGGAGCGCCGCCCGCCCGCCGAGAAAACGCTTGCATTTCGGAAAATCATCATATAGAATCACCCGCATGCGATTGACGACGAGAGGCTCCGCCTTTCAAGTTATCCTTTGGCTAAACCTGAATTGTAATGCAAACACAAGGAGTTATAAATGGCAAAAGAGACATATGTAAGAAGCAAGCCTCACGTGAACGTCGGTACAATCGGACATGTCGATCATGGCAAAACCACTCTGACCGCCGCTATCACCAAGTATTATTCCAAGGAGTTCAAGGCCTATGACCAGATCGACGCCGCGCCCGAGGAAAAAGCCCGCGGAATCACAATTAACACCGCCCATGTCGAATACGAAACCGACAAGCGCCACTATGCCCATGTCGACTGCCCGGGGCATGCCGACTATGTGAAGAACATGATCACCGGCGCAGCTCAGATGGACGGCGCCATACTAGTCGTGTCGGCCGCCGACGGCCCCATGCCGCAGACCCGCGAGCACATCCTTCTGGCCCGCCAGGTCGGCGTTCCGGCTATCGTCGTGTTCATGAACAAAGTCGATATGGTCGACGATCCCGAAATGATCGACCTGGTCGAGATGGAAATCCGCGACCTTTTGACCAAATACGAATTCCCGGGCGACAAGACCCCCATTATCAAGGGTTCGGCTCTGGCCGCGCTCGAAGGCAAGAATCCGGACATCGGCGAGAAGGCGCTCCGCGAGCTCCTGAAGGCCGTCGACGAGTTCATCCCCGAGCCGGTCCGCCCGCTTGACAAGCCTTTCCTCATGCCTATCGAGGACGTGTTCTCAATTTCCGGCCGCGGCACCGTCGTCACCGGACGCGTCGAAAGCGGAATCGTGAAGGTCGGCGATGAAATCGAAATCGTCGGAATAAGGCCGACCCAGAAAACCACCGTCACGGGCGTGGAGATGTTCAGGAAGCTGCTTGACCAAGGCCAGGCCGGCGACAACATCGGCGTGCTGCTCCGCGGCACGAAGAAAGAAGAAGTCGAGCGCGGCCAGGTGCTGGCCAAGCCGGGCTCCATCACGCCGCATAAGAAATTCGACTGCGAGTGCTACATCCTCACCAAGGACGAGGGCGGGCGCCACACTGCGTTCCTGTCCAACTATCGTCCGCAGTTCTACTTCCGGACAACCGACGTCACCGGCTCGATCGAGCTGCCCGCGGACGTGAAGATGACGGTCGAGCTGATTACTCCGGTCGCGATGTCCGAAGGACTCCGCTTCGCCATCCGCGAAGGCGGCCGTACCGTCGGCGCTGGCGTCGTCACGAAGATACATGCGTAAACGCCTTCCGAGAGCAGATTATTTTGGCGCTTTCCGAGGCTGATAAAAAAACCCGCGCATATTCCGCGGGTTTTCCTATGTTTTCAGCCAAGGATCCGCGCTGCGATTCCATATTTCCAATTTTATTCAAAAACTCGGCTTGGCAGCGCGCTTCTGCAATAAATTTTCGGCATAGTTGAGAATAAAGGGGACTTTTTCGAAATGATGGTATAGATTCATTGCTATGTTCCGAATCTAGGAATAAATACTTACAAGTTTTCAATTGGAGGAAAAAATGAAGATGTTGAAGATATTATTGCCCGCGATCGCGCTTTTCGCTTCGGGCGTCCATGCCGAAACCGGTACCGCGGTGGATGCGGATTTGCGCGAAGCTACGCCGCTGAGATTCCGCGTCGCGAAAAGCACCCCCTATTTCGGCGTTTCCGTCGGAACGGCCATGCTGGCGCAGGATGCGGAAGTCTCCGGCGTTTCGTACGACGGGGAAAAATTGGACGGGCTCGCCTTCTCGCTGTCGTTCGGCACCCGCTATGCAAGGGCGGAAACATTCGTCGGCTGGGAAATCGACTATATGGATTTCGATTCAAGCGGAGGCACCAGAAGCTCCCGGTTCTACGGACCCTCCGTCGGCGCCAGCATAGTGCTGTTCACGGCAGTT
>JAISNH010000113.1 GCA_031276335.1 Rickettsiales bacterium | reverse complement strand
CCTTCGTCCTGCCTGTCGTACAGCTCCTGCGCCGCAGGGACGACCGGGGACAGGGTGTATTTGTCGCCGCCCCCTGTCACGCCCGTCCTTGCGTCCGTGCCGTCCTCGTTCAAATAATGCGGGGGCGTTGGCTCGGTTTCGGCCGCGGCATTGTAGCTTTCATCGAAATCGATCGTTTCCTGCCTTATGGCGACGGCGCCGTTGTCGTCCTTGCGGTACGAAAACCCCTGCAGCCGCGCGGGCATCGCCGCCGCTCCGGCCGAATACAGAATCAATGCGAAAAACATCCATTTGCCCATGTCCGAATCCTACCACAAAACGGTTGCAATTCAAAGCGAAAAAATGTAATATGGCCGCGGATGGTCGGAGAACTGCTGTGCGGCTTGCCGCATAGAGGAAAGTCCGGACACCTCAAGGGAATGATAGCGGGTAACGCCCGTCCGGGGAAACCCGAGGATTAGAGCCACAGAGACGAGCCTGTTCAGTCAGGAGTGAAACGCGGCAATCTCTATCAGGTGCAAAACCAAACAGGACGGTATTGAGTGCCCTTGTGAGCCGTCGGGTAGGTTGCGAGGAAACGCGCGGCAACACGCGTTCAAGATGAATAGTTCTTTAATACAGAATCCGGCTTATAGACCATCCCATAGAATAATCGCACAAAATTTGACAAGGCCGGTTGCACCGATAAATTTTGTGCGGGAATTTTGAGTAAAAAAGCCACGTGCGCGCCGCGGCTTTTTCACGACTTTATCTCCATTGCCATTGTCGGGCTTGACCAGGAAATCTGGGTAATGTAAGATATCCTTATGCCAACGGGAAAAAAAGTTAAGATCAAGAGTGCGAACGGCAGGTCGGCCTCCTCGGTGCGATGGCTGAACCGGCAGCTGAACGATCCGTTCGTGCGGAAGGCGCGCGAGCTGGGCTATCGTTCGCGCGCGACGTTCAAAATCCGGGAAATCGACGCTAAATTCCATATTTTCAAAAGGGGGATGAAGATCGCCGACATCGGTTCGGCGCCCGGCGGATGGAGCGAGTATGCCGTCCAGAAGGCCGGGGCGGGCAACGTCGCGGCAATCGACATCCTGGACATGGAACCGGTCGCCGGCGTCCACTTCAAGCGCGCGGATTTCAACGACGCGGCGGCGAAGGAGTTCATCATGAAGAAGCTGGCCGGGAAGGCCGACGTCGTGATGTCGGACATAGCGCCGAACACGACCGGAAATCCGTCGGTCGACCACCTGCAGATAATGGCGCTGGTCGAGCAGGCGTACCTTTTGGCGGTCGAAATCCTGAAGCCGGGCGGGACGTTCGTCGCAAAGGTCAGGCAAGGCGGCACCGAGGCAACCCTCCTTTCCGAGATGAAAAAAAGGTTTGCGAGCGCGAAGCATTTCAAGCCGGATAGCTCCAGGAAGGAAAGCGCGGAAACTTACCTGGTGGCGCAAAACTTCATACACTCCAAACTATGAAGTTTTTGTTTTTATCCCCGGGCGGGCCGTCGTTGAATCCCCGCCCTACTACTCCAATATTTCCGGCCCGAGGCGGGCGCAGTACACGCACTCCTTCTCCGGGTTGTAGATCATCTGAGGGTGCGTCGGAACGTTCGTGCAGCTGGCGTCGTTCGGGCGTCCTATCTTCGCATCTACATCGGCCGGTATGTTCCGGCACCATTTCGTGTAGCATTTCGCGGCCGGGTCGCCCTCGAGCGCATCCTCGCCGGAGGCGGTCATCCTCTTCTGGTATGTTTCGTCGCAGGCCTTCAGCGTACATAGGCCGTTTATCGACGAGTTGCAGACCTCCTGCTCCTCGGTTTCGCACGCGCTGTTGATATATTCGCGGGTGTCGCATTTGAAGCATTCCCACAGGTGCGACTGCGGACGCCACACGAGCCCCCATGCCGGAGTGTTCCTGACGCCGGACTTTATCTTGCTTTCGAATTCTTCGCATCCGGAGAAGCAGCCCTTCACGCCCTTCACGTTGGTGGCGTGCGAGGCGCCGGCCTTGTTGCCCTTCAGCGTGTTGTAGTAGCCGCCGTCCGCGGACATGCGGCTCCAGAGTTCGCTCCATGTCGAGGAGTACCTGCATTCCCACCGCTCGCGCCCCGAGGAGTCGCGCACGAGTTCGGCCGTGCCGCAGGCCGAGCAGTTCTCTATCGCGGCGGCGGATGCCTTCGAGGCCAGCGTGCAGACAATCGAGCCGCCTGCGGCGTCGAGCCCGTCCACGGAAACGAAGGCGTGCTCGTTTGTCCTTGCGGCCCCCTTGCACGCCTCGACAAGCTTGGCTGCGTTCGGCGTGCAGTCGAAAGCCTTGGTCGAGGCGTTGTATTTCGGCACGTAGGGGGAGTTGACATTCACGGAGCTTAAATTCCCCTTCTCGTTCTTGACCGGCATGGAGAGCGACTTCGCGCAGGCGTCCGCGGCGTTCGTGCAGTTGAAGAAGCGCGTGCGCGGGTTCCACACGGCCCTTATGTTCGTGTTGCCGGCGCCGCAGATCGCCTCGGTGTTCGACTTCGCGCAGCAGGATCCGCCGGCGGGCAAGGCCGTGCAGTTGGAGCGCCCGCCGCTGGAGGTAACCATATCCTCGTGCGCGGTGCACGGCGTGATGTTCGGAACCTTTATGCATTCGTAGCCGCCGTCGTCCTTCACTATCGCGAATTCGTCGACGGCGCAGTTTTCGTTGGCAAGCAGGCGCTGCTGCTCTATCTTTTTGGCCGGGACGCAACTGACAAGGCCGAACGAGTTCGGGGCCTGCATTCCCGTCGGCACGGGCTTTCCGTTGATTTTCCCGTCCTTCATGTCGTATATCTTCGCGCGGAACATGACGGATTTAAGCGAGTTGTCGACGATCTTCGCCCGAGCTGTGGCGACGCAATGCTCGCCGCTTTCGCCGGCCGTGGCGCAGGCCTCTAGCTGATTCCCGCCGTTCAGGCAGTATTTTTTCGCATGCACGTTCCCGGCCCCCGTGCATTCGTAGGAGGCCTTCAGGTCGACTCCCTCGACGCCTATCGTCGAATTGCCGCTGGGATCGATGTTCAGCGTCGTTTCGTTCTTCGCGGCGGCGTAGTCGTGGAACTGCTTCAGGCAGGAGAGCTCTATTTGGAATTCCATCTCCTCCTTGTTCAATGTGACGTTCGACGATTTTTTCGCGGTGAAATACTGGTATGTCGCGAACATTATCGTCATCAAAAGTATCATGAATATGTTCATGGGGTTCTCCTTTTTCCTCATATACTTTTACCATGAATCACCGGCCGGCGCAATGAATTTTTTGCGAGCGCGGCAAAATATCCGTCCCGCGTCCGGAATTCCCGCGACAACGCTCCGCCCCCGGCAAAAGAAACAAGCCCGGTATATTCCACAAAGCATTTGCATTATTCCAAAAAATATGGTATTATTACAAGGAATGAGGAAGATTGAAATACGATTGTTGGAGGGATGTCGCCAGTATGCGTCGTTTTAGAATG
>JAISNH010000110.1 GCA_031276335.1 Rickettsiales bacterium | reverse complement strand
ACTTCTCGTCGCCCGACTTCTCGACGACGATCGACGAGCCGGAGGAAGAAGTTCCGCAAGAAACAACCGCCTTCGAAGAACCAGCCCCTCAGCCGCTTGAAAACGTAGGGCGGGCGGTGCGCGAAGCGATGTCCCGCGGCGCCAATGGAAACGTGCCAGCGGAACCCTCGATCGAACCGGCGGCATTGGCAGAGCCCATGCCCGAAACCCAACCCCTTGCAGCCGCGCCGGCGCCCGATGCCGCGCACGGCGCACCCAAGGACAAATTTGAGGAGCCGACGAAAATCCTCCGGCGAATGACCGCGGAGCTTACGGACGGTACGCACCGGGAAAACGCCGCGGCGAACAGATAGCTAGCAGGGGCACTTCATAAATGCGGATTTCTAGGCGCCCTATTACGATTTATATAGGAACCACATATTTCACTAAACCGCAGCCTCAATATTAAGACGCCGCTTTTCGGTATGATGCAAAGGCAAGGGGAAGTAAAGACTAAGTCGAGAATGTTAAGATGAAAACCCGCCAAAATGCTGGGGAGCTACGATACCGTATGGCCTTTCGTAAAGTGGGTGGGAAGCGTAGATGAGAAATATCCGTTTGAATACTGAATATAACGAAAATCGGAGTTCCTACAATCGTTTTAATCAATGGGGATGGATACAAAAAACAAGTGTTCGACTGGTTGAAAAGCCAAGTCGCGCCAGATCAGGCGCTAGGTGTTCATACCATGAAAGAATTTCAGAAGCTCGTCAACAACAGCTTTCTAGAGTGATTTTTATATAGTTCCCAAAAAATAATTGTTATTGTATTTTCCTATTCTTTTCAGTAAAATAAATAATAAGAGGTGTAATTATGTATTGTTCAAATTGTTCTACAAAACTTTCCGATAAGGCTGTTTCATGCCCTAAATGTGGACATCCGGTGAGAGGAAATGGGCAAAAGCAGGCGGTAGTTGCGTTCCTGTTGTGCTTCTTTTTAGGCGTTTTTGGTGCGCATAGGTTTTATGCAGGAAAGACTGGCTCAGCCATAGCCCAGCTTATACTTACCTTGACAGTCTTTGGCTTGATTGTGTCTGGAATATGGGCCTTTATAGACGGGATTGTCATAATCTGTGGTAACTTCACTGACAATAATGACAAGAAGATTGCTTGGTAGTATTTGAGTAAATTAGAATCTTTGTGTTTGCGGGTGGCTTCGTACTTCTTTGTATGGTGGATTATTGTAATTCCAATTGTGGCTAGTTAAATATATAGTTTCCCTATTTTTTCATATTAAAAACTAAATATAACCCATAATCTCATAAAAGACGACGCTCAATGCTTGTCGAAGTGCAGGTTGCCCTTGGACTGCGGCGTGTTCTTCACAAAGCCCATGCCGGCGAAAAGCCCGGCGCATTCGTCCACCATACGCGCATGGCCGCAAAGGAACACGTGGAACCCCTCCGGCGTTATCTTCTTTCCGAAATCGCGTTCAAGCACGCCGCCGGAAATAAGCGACTGCACATGCCCCTTGTGCCCCTTCCACTCGGCGCCGGTTTCCTCATGCGAGCGGGAAACGACCGGATAATAGCGGAAGTACGGCGACTGGCGCTGAATATCCTCCAGCTCGGCCTTGAAGCCCAGCTCGTAGGTATGCCGCGCGCCGTGGACCAGGGAAACCCGGCGCATGCCGTTCAGAATCCCCGCCCTATTGCCCCGCAGCATGCTGATGAACGGCGCGATGCCGGTGCCCGCGGCCACGAACAGCACGTCCGAGGTGTCCTCCACGCCCGAGAAATCCACCAGGCCGGCGGCCTTTTCGCCCATGAACACCCCGTCGCCCTTCTTAAGCTTCCAAAGGCGCGGGGTAAGCGCGCCGGTTTCGACCAGCACGACGTAGAATTCGACATCGGAGGCCCCTGGCGCGGAAACGATCGAGTAGGCGCGCCTTATCCATTGGCCATCCGGATTTTCCGGATCGGCCGGAAGCCCCAGCACGGCGAACTGCCCCGCGCGGTATTCCAGCTTTTTCCCGCCATCCGGCCTTATGGAAAACATCCTTATGCCGTCGGTTATATCCTTTATGTCCGCAATCGTAGCATTATACATGGCGCATCGTCCCTCGGTTAGCATAGTCTTGCCATTCTATGGCATGCGCGCGAAAAAATCAATTGCAAAAAGATTTTTTATGCGCTACAATCGTTCCAACATCGAAAACCGAAATTTAATTGAACGAGGCCGGATTTTCCAACAGGCCCTTCGTTCAGTTATTTTTTATAAGGAGAGCGAAATGAGCGGACAGTCGCCGATAACTCCGGCGGGCCTCAAGAGGCTGGAAGACGAACTGAAGGACCTGAAGCACGTGCAGCGCCCCGCGATAATCGCGGCGATTGCGGATGCGCGCGGGCTTGGCGACCTGTCGGAGAACGCCGAATACCACAGCGCGAAGGAAAAGCAGTCCTTCATCGAGGGACGGATAAGCTACCTTGAAAACGCGATAAGCGCGGCCGAGGTCATCGATCCGGCCGGCCTTGCGGGCGACACGGTCATGTTCGGCGCGACGGTCAGGGTCGCGGACGTGGATACTTTAGATGAAAAAACCTACCAGATAGTAGGCGAGATGGAGGCTGACATAAACCGCTCGCTCATCTCGGTCGAAAGCCCGCTCGCACGCGCGCTGATGGGCAAGAAGGCCGGCGAGGAAGCGGAATTTGCCTCTCCTCGCGGCACCCGCACTTTCGAAGTCCTGAGCATCGAATACAAGTAGGATACGGGCATGAAAAAATTCCTGTCGATAATCGTGGCGGCGGGCATGCTCGCCTCATGCGGCATAAAAGGCGGCCTCGATAAGCCGCCGGATGCGAAGTACAAGCGCACATATCCGGCGTTCTAGCAAACCGGCCATTCATCCCAAAAAGCATATGAAGAGCATCATTCCCGATTCATGATGTCGAGAGCCTGCTGCAGGATTTCGCGGGCGGCGAGCTTGTCGATAATCTTCCCGCGCTTTTCCCGCGACATGTCGAACTCGCGCACAAGCATCCTTTCCGACATGCCGGA
The DNA here is from genome assembly GCA_031276335.1 of Rickettsiales bacterium. Lineage (GTDB taxonomy): Bacteria > Pseudomonadota > Alphaproteobacteria > Rs-D84 > CACZYB01 > JAISNH01. Next base: position 8,386 of record JAISNH010000110.1, on the reverse strand, counting down.
GGTCAGCCGCTCGTCCGCCAAGACCACATCGACCCCTGGCACCTCCGCCCGAAGCAGGGCGGCGAACGCGCGCGCCTTGGCAGCCGCCCTCCCCTCGCGGCCGCTCATCTCCAGCGGCAGGCCGAGGACTATCGCCCCGACGTCCTCGGCAGCCACGATTTCCCTTATTCCAAGAAGCAAATTCCGCCGCGGCTCCGCCCTCAGCACCGCATGGGGCGAGGCAATGCGCCGGGACAGGTCGGACAGCGCCACGCCCACGTTTTTTTCGCCGTAGTCCAAGCCCAAAAAACGCCTATCCACGCCCTCAAATTTTTCTTTTATTGTCTTGAAAACTCCGTCCACGGGTGCTATACTCCTAATTGCGTTCTTTCCAATATATACCATATTGGGAAGACTGTAAATAAAAACAACAGAGGAGAAAGACATGGTAGTCAAGAAGAGAAAGCCGACCCGCAAGGCCGCGGCGAAATCCGCGCCGATAAAGATGGACAAGACGGCCGCATGCGGCGCGGGCTGCTGCTGCGCTGGATGCAAAAAGGCGAAGTTCGCGAAGGCGCTGGCGCTGGTAATAGTCACCGTCATAATAACCCTGTTCGTTTCCGAATGCTGGCACAAGCGCCGCTTCCGCAATATGGTCCGCGGACAGGGCGGATGCGCCGCCGGCGAGTTCAAAAAGGAGTGGAAGGGCGACCGCGAAGGCTTCAAAAGAGGCCACAGGGGCCCGGATTCCGCCGACAAGAAATAGCCTTTCCCGCCGGAATAAAAAAGGGCTGCAACCGCAGCTCTTTTTTTATCGGACCGCCCCATGCGGAAATTTCTGAAATAGGGACGGCTATCCTATCCTTTCCTTCACCGCCTGCACGTCCTCCCACGTCTTCTTCTTCGCCTCGCGGTTCGAAAGCAGGAACGGAAGCGCGAAAGTCGGCATGACCGGGACGCCCGCGTATTCCCGCCACCGGCCGCGGAGGGATGTAACCGGCGCATCGTCGCCCAGAAGCGCCCTTATCGGGAGCGGGCCGAAGGCTAGTATCGCCGCCGGCTTCAATATCCCGACATAGCGCGAAAGGAACGGCAGCACGGTCGAAAGCTCCTCGCCGGTCGGCTCGCGCCCCCCCGGAGGGCGGTAGAACATCGCCGGCAACGCGAACGCATCCTCATCGACCGACATCCCTATCGCATACAGAATCCTCACCAGCAGCGCGCCGGCATCCCCCGAAAGCGCCCTGCCCGTCCTGTCCTCCTCCGCGCTCGGGATTCCGGTAACGGCAAGCAGCTTCGGGCTATCCACCCCCACGCCAACGATCGTCGAGGCCGAGAATTTCTTGAGCGGGCACAGCGGGAATCCCGCGACCGCGGCCTGGAGCCCGGACAAGGTTCCGCACCCGGCGGCAAGCGCGGCGGCCTGCCGCGTCGCCTCTCCTATCGACACCGCGCTTTCGCGCCTGAACCCGTCGACGAAGGATTTCACGCCCGCCGAGGAAGGCTTCGCCGCCGCATCCGCGCCGAAGAAATCGCACGGCGAATCGCCGCAGGTCTCGACAGCCCCGGATTCCACGTACAGCCTGAGGAGGCTTATGTCAGCGCTTGAAATCACTCCTTGGCGCACTCCAGCGAAGCGGCCGAAGCAGCCGCGCGCTCCTTCAAATCCGGATCCACCCCCTCGGATGAATCCGCAACCACCGCGAAGGCGCGGCACGCATCCTCCGCCCTGCCCGCATGCCGCATCGACAGGCCGAGGTAGAACACGCTGTCGAAGAAGCGGTGGCCGGCCGGAAACTCCTTTATGCCGTCGGCGAACTTCTCGGCCGCCATTTCGTAATTTCCGCTTTCGAACAGGGCGTACCCCTCCTCGAACGCGGCGGAATCGGCACCCTCCGGCACGGCCGGCGGCACCAACAGATCCTCCGCGGCCTCCTCCGGCACAGGCCCGTCCGACAACGGCGCGGCTATAAGCTCGCCCGGAGCCCCGGCGGCGCGACCTATGCCGGGGTTCTCAACGGCAAGCGCGTTCAGCGCGATTTTCAGCCCCGCTATCTCCGCATCGTATGCGGCGAACCTCCTTTGCGCTTCCTCCCTGTCCGCCGACAGGGCATCGCGCAACTGCATCACCGCGGCCTGGAGCGCCTGCTGCGCGCCACGAAGCTCCTCCCTCCGCCTATGCGAGGCCTCCTCGACCTCCGAGGTCAGCCGCGCGATCGATTCCTCCAGAAGTCCGAACCGGCGCTCCAGCCCGGCGGCGGCATCGCCCTCTCCGACCACGGCCTGGGCATACACGCCGGCGGCCGCGAACAACACCGTCAAAAACGCGAATATCCTTTTCATTTCAACCCCTCAGCTCCTTTATTATTTCAATCAGCCCCGAGGTCGACGAGTCATGCGCGTACCCCGCCCCGCCCTTGTTTTCCAAATCCTCGGCTATGCGGACGGCAAGCTTTTTCCCCAGCTCCACCCCGAACTGGTCGAACGGATTTATGTCCCACAGCACGCCCTCAACGAACGTCTTGTGCTCGTAGAGCGCGACCAGCGCGCCCAAGGTTTCCGGCGTCAGCGAGCGCATAAGGAAGGTGTTCGACGGCCGGCTGCCGCCGAAAACCATGTACGGCAGCACCCTTTCGATGTCCGGCGCGGACAGGCGCAGCTCCCTCATCTCGGCCAGGGCCTCCTCCCTCGTGCGGCCGGCCATCAGCGCCTCGGCCTGCGCGACGGCGTTGGCGACAAGCTTCGTCCGGTGCGGCCGCATATCGTCCCCGCCCTTCACCGGAATTATGAAATCGCACAGCATCTTTTCCGAGCCCTGGTGCAGCAGCTGGTAGAACGAATGCTGCCCGTTGGTGCCCTCCTCGCCGAACACGACGGGCGAGGTGCGCCATTTCACGGGGCGCCCGTCCGAGTCCACCGATTTTCCGTTGCTTTCCATTACAAGCTGGCCAAGATATGCCGGCAGATAGCGCAGGCGGCGGGAATACGGCAGCACGGCTTCCGCCGCGATATCCAGGAAATTTATGTTCCACACGGAAACAAGGGCCATGAGAACCGGGACGTTGGAGGCCAGCGGAGCGGTCCTGAAATGCGCGTCGACGTCGCGCGCCCCTTTGAGGAATCTTTCGAAATTATCGCGGCCTATGGCGATAAGTATCGGCAGTCCCACCGGACCCCACATGGAATACCGCCCGCCGACATAGCCGCCGAACGGGAAGACCATGTCCTTGGCCACACCGAAGCCAGCGGCGGCCCTCGCGTCCGCCGATATGGCCGCGAAATGACCCTCCACCGCGCGCTCCCCCAATCTTCCAACCAGCCAGCGGCGGCACGCCTCCGCGTTCGCCATGGTTTCGTCCGTCGCAAAGCTCTTGGAGGCGACTATGAACAGCGTCGTTTCCGGCGACAGCTTCTCGAGCGCGTCCGAAACGTCCGCGCCGTCGACGTTCGAAACGAAATGGAAGCCGATCAGGGGCGTGCGGAAATCCTTCAGCGCGTCGACCGCAAACCGGGGCCCCAGGTGCGAGCCGCCTATGCCTATATTGACGACGTCCAGTATCCGGGCGCCGGACGCGCCCCTGAACCGGCCAGCGCGCACATCCTCGGCAAACCGGCACGAGCGTTCGTACGTCGCGGAAATATCCTCCGCTATGTTCCGCCCGCCCAGCATGATCCTTCCGCCCGGGGGGGCGCGGAGCGCGACATGCAGCGCGGCCCTCCCCTCCGTGCGGTTTATCTTCACGCCGTCGAACATGTCCCCTATGCGCCCGGGCAGCTCCATCTGCTCCGCCATTTTGACAAGGTAGCCGACGGCTTTCTTATCCAGCAGGTTCTTCGAATAGTCGAATATTATGTCGGCGACGGAGGCGCTCATCGAAGAAAAGCGCCCCGGATCGGCCTCGAACAGGCCGCGCATGGTCGCATCGCTTAAAAAAACCCTGTGCCTCAACAGCCGCGCATAGGCCTGCGTTTCCGTAAAATTCATCTAGCTCCCAAGAGTCATGCCCTCGAAGGACTTCTCCTGCTCCTCTATGCTTTGGCGCACCTCGATTGCCTGTATCAGCTCCTTGCGGTCGGCGAATATCTTCACGACGTAGTAAAGCGACAGGAGCGCCAGCAGATAGGCGAATATCTTCTTGAACTTCTGGTATATGTTCTCCCTGGCGATGCCCCAGTGGGCGCGGACGGCTCGCAAAACGCTCCCCAGGCCGACCCTTCTGACTCCGCTCCTCCACGCATCCTCGATGGCCGCGGTCGCAATCACGTTTATGCTGCGCATGCTGCGGTTGGCCGCGAACGCGATCGCAAGCGCGCTTGAAACCGGGATGACCTTCTTGTACTGGCTCAACGACAGCGCCGCGACCGAGATGTCGTTTATATAGCGGACGGCGGAAAAGTACGGCAGATGCCGTATGCGGTACACCGCAACCATACGCCCCCTCATCGCCGGAAACTTCCTGTCGGCAAGCAGCTTTTTCAGGCCGCGGCCGCCGGACAGCACCACGCGGATGTACGGCACGGCGGAGATGAGCGAGGCCAGGCACACCTTCGCCGCGGCGGACAGCCCGTCCGCATCGTCGATCAGGACGACCACGTTCTGCCCCTTCCGGTAAACCTTTTCCAGCGCGGGAAACACGTCCGGCGTCGTCTTGCGCCGCGAATCCGGCATCAGGACGTCGGCCATCGCGCGCAGTATGTCGGTGCGCTCGGAGGCGGATATGAAAACAGTCCAATCATTGTTCCTAAGCTCGCGCCACACGGATTTCAAAAGTACCGTCTTGCCAACCCCGGCGCTGCCGATCACGGCGTAAATACCGGGCGACACGCGGATGCGGGCGACTATGTCGGAGGCCGCGGCCATGCGCCTTCTTTCCCCAAAGAAGTAATTGTTGGGGCCGGCCGCCGGAAACGGCGGCGCATCGAAATGGAAATAATTCACGTACGACATTGCCAGACCTTTGAATCCCCTTGCATTTGCAAAACATTTATTCTATAAATATAGAAACTTATACGGCAAAAAACAACAAAAAAAGGCGCTTGCATGGAAAAAGAGGAATTGCTGGAATTCAAGGGCACGGTGAAGGAAAAGCTTCCCAACGCCATGTTCAGGGTGGAGCTGGAAAACGGCCACACCGTGCTGGCCCTCACATCCGGCAAAATGCGCAAGTTCAGAATCTGGGTCATGGTCGGCGACATAGTCAACATCGAGATGACCCCCTACGACCTTTCCAAGGGACGGATCACCTTCCGCTACAAGGACAGGCAGGGAACCGTCAAAGAAGAGCTGTGACAACCGAACGGGCTGGCGCCGCTTCCCAACAAACCAAAAGGCATAAGAGATGAGAATCGAAAACCTGTTCCTGAAGCGCATGTACGAACTGCCGGCCGAGGCGGAAACCTCCGGCCACCGCCTGTCGCTGAAGGGCGGATGGATACACCAGACCGCGGCGGGCATATACACATACTCCTCCATCGGATGGAAAGCCATACGCAACATCGAATCCGTAGTGCGCGGCGAGCTGGACGCCATAGGGTGCCAGGAAATCCTGATGCCGGTGCTGTCCCCCATATCGCTGTGGCAGGAAACCGGACGGGACAAGATCGACGTCCTCCTGAAGTTCAAGACGCACGTCGGAACCGAGATGACGTTCAACCTAAGCCACGAGGAGGTCGTCGTCGACTATGCGCGCACGAACATCCAAAGTTACCGCCAGCTTCCGTTCACACTGTACCAGTTCCAGACGAAGTACAGGGACGAGCTTAGGCCGCGCGCCGGCCTGTTGCGCGGGCGGGAATTCCTTATGAAGGACGCCTATTCCTTCCACGCGGACAAGGCGGACCTGGACAGGACATACGGCGAAATCCGGGCCGCGTACCACCGAATCTACAAGAAGATAGGCCTTACGGGCGTAATCGACGTCGAGGCCCCGGGCGGCGACATGTCGGACGAGAATTCGCACGAATTCCAGTGGCTTTCCCCGGTCGGCGAGGATTCAATCTACATCTGCGATGCCTGCGGATACCGGACGAACAAGGAAACCATAGTCGCCGACAAGAACGGCGAGGACGCTCTCGAATGCCCGAAATGCGGCAAGCCGCTCCGCAAGGCACGCGGGGTCGAAGTCGGCAACATATTCCGCCTGTCCGACAAGTACGCGCGCCCGATGAAGGTCTTCTACAATGACGAGAACGGCGAGAAAAAAATCCCCGTAATGGGCTGCTACGGCATAGGAATCAGCCGCACGCTCGGCTGCCTGCTGGAGCAGGGCGGAACGGATGCGAAGGCCGTGTTCAACCTTGCAGTCGCTCCGTACAAGGCCCACATAATATCCATCGGGGAGTCGGCCGAGGTCAAGGAGTTAGCCGAAAAACTTTACAAATCGCTGGAAAAAGCCGGGATCGAGTCCATAATCGATGCGACCGGCGACCGGGCGGGCTCGAAATTTGCGAACGCGGACCTCCTGGGCGCGCCGATACGCGCGATAGTGTCGGAGAAAAACCTGGCCGCCGGAACGGTCGAAATGAAATATTCTGGAATAGAGGGGGAGCCGCCCGCCGCATTGAAAACGGACGCGGCGGCGGATATGATAACCGACATAGCGAAAGGAGCAGGCCATGAAGCCCATAAAACGGCATAACCCCTCCAACCGCGATAAAAAACCGCGCTGGAACATAGACATACTTAGGAACGGGAAACTCGACCCCGTCGCGGCGGTGGCCATGGCCGAGTACAAGAACCGCGACATCGCGGTGGAGCTTGGCAACAACATGGAAAACGGCGCCCTTGAAACCCTGGCCCTGTACGCCGACAACCGGCAGCTCGCACTCTACCGGGACTTCGATCCGGAACTGGCCAAGACCGCGTTCGCAAAGATTGTCGACGGATTCAAAGACATGGCGGCCGGCAAAGGCGCAAAGGCGACGATGTCCCGGAATTATGAAACCGCTTTGATGCGGGCGGTCGACATAATGCGCACGGACAGCCAAAGGAGATAGAATGGAAGACAAGAAAACCGGCATGACCGTGCGCGACATGCAGAAGTATATCGTCGAAAAGCGCGCGTTCCTGAATTTTTCAAGCGAACCAATGCAGCTTTTGTGCGGGCTGGCGAGCGAGGTCGGCGAAGCCGCTAGCGCCATCAGGCGCGAATACCTCCGCAAGCAACCGCCCCTGCCGGATTCCGACCGCAGCTCGCTCAAAAACGAAATAGCGGACGTCTACATATACCTGGCCGCAATCGCCGAGGCCTTCGGGATCGACCTGGAAACCGCGGTGCCGCACAAGATGCAGATGAACATCGAGCGCTACGGACCGGGCAAGCCGGAGTCCTTCGTAAAGAAAGACCAAGGGTAAAACCCGGCCGTTTCGCGGCATTCCACGGCTTATTCCCAAGCCATAAGCCTTGAACGCACTAAAGCCCTTGACTGCCCGATTCCCCGCGTGCTACAATCCAGCCTGTACGAATTCGAAGGAAACGGAATGTATTTTACCAAGGAAAAGGTGAAGAAAAACGCCCGCATGCTGCGCATCGGCATGACCGACGAGCTGGCCATGGAAATGCTGCCCGAGCTGGAGGGCGTGATCGAGTGGATAAAAAGCCTGGACGAGGTGGACGTCGAGGGTATCGAGCCCATGACAAGCCCGGCCGACCATCCGCTTTCCAAGCGCACGGATACGATACGGGCGGAAAACACCCGCGACGAGGTATTGTCCGGCGCACCCGCGAAGGACGCCGCCGGCGAATATTTCACGGTTCCGAAAATAATAGAATAAGGGGCTAAAATGTTCAAGCTTGTAAAACTAATTCCGATACAGACGAATTTCAGGATCATGCGGCACAGGATGCTGTTCGCGAGCATCGCGGCCGCGGCCACGCTCGTCTCGATATTCATACTCGCCACGAAAAGCCTGAATTACGGCATCGACTTTTCCGGCGGCGTGCTCCTCGAGGTGCAGACGCAGGGACGCGCGGACGTCGAAGGCCTGCGCCGGCAGCTGGACGAATTTTCGCCCGCCATACAGGCCCAGGGGGAGGCCGGCGACATAGCCTCGATATACCTGGCCCAGCGCGGAAAAAGCGAAACGGAGATAGCCGACGATCTGGCCGAGGTCAAAAAAATCCTGGGCGACGCGGTCGAATACAGGAACACGCAGATCGTCGGGCCGAAGGTCGGAGCCGACCTTGTCCGCAACGGGATCATCGCCGTGCTCCTCTCCATACTCGCCATATCGCTTTATATCGGACTCAGGTTCGAGCTGCCGTTCGCGGCCGGCTCCATAATATCGCTGACCCACGACGTCATACTCGCTCTGGCCATGCTGGCTGCGGCCGGGTTCGAATTCGACCTGACGACGCTGGCCGCGCTCCTGACGCTGGCGGGATATTCGATAAACGACACCGTAGTC
>JAISNH010000083.1 GCA_031276335.1 Rickettsiales bacterium | reverse complement strand
GGGGCGGCTTTTTTTAATTCAACATTTCCCATATATCATTTAGCATTTAATGCCTGTTGCATAGCTGCTCCAAAAATGTTATATGTTATATGTCAAATGATAAATGGAGATACGGCATGGCAAACATACTGATCATCTACGGACATCCCAAAACGCCGGCAAGCTTCAACGCGGACCTGCTGGCGCGGCTGTCCGAGGCCTTGGCCGGGGCCGGGCATAAGGCCGCCGTGCGCGACCTGTACTCGCTCCGGTTCAATCCGGTGCTGTCCGGCGAAGACATGGCCGCCCTTTACGCCAAAACGACGCCCCTGGACATAAAGGCCGAGCAGGAACTGCTGGCGGCGGCGGATACCGCCGTATTCATATATCCGGTATGGTGGACGGGCGCGCCGGCTATCGTAAAGGGCTATATCGACCGTGTGTTTTCCAACGGCTTCGCCTATGAATTCAGGAACGGGAAAAAGGCCGGGCTGCTCGCCGGGCGAAAGGCGGCTGTCGTGAATTCCAACGGCAATGCCGCGGAATCCTACGAAAGCGGCGGCTTTTACCGCGCGATGGAAAAGGCGATGGACGACGGGGTCCTGCGGTACGCCGGATTCGACGAGGCCATGCACCTGTTCTATGGATCGATGAGCGCGAAAAGCGCGGAGGAAAAAGAGGCCGACATCGCGGATGCGGTCGGAAAAATACTGCGGTTCATCGGCTAGGCCAAATCCTTTTTCACCTCGTCGGAATTCAGCAGCTCCTCGATGCGGCCGGCGTATCCCGGCGCGGCGTCGGATTTGAACACCAGCGCGGGCGCGGTGCGGAGGGAGGCCGCGGCGGCAAGCTCGTACCTGACCTCGCCGGCAATGCCGTTCAGCGCGGACACGAGCCCTTCGTCCCCGCCGGCGTCAAGCGCGGAGATGAACACAGTCGCGGTTTCGAAACCCTTCGACATACGCACCTCGGCAATCGAGAACAGCGCGGAGACCTTGTGCTCGAACCGCCCCTCACGGAACAGGCGCGACAGCTCCCGCCTTATGCGCTCGCCTATCTGGTAATGCCGCCTGCCGATTTCCTTCTTCATTCCGCACCTGAAAAAAACCGCCGCGCGGGGCGGCGGCAAACCCGTTTATTTCTCAAGAAGCACGTCGCCGGGGACTATGCCCGCGCGCGCGGCTTCGCCCGCAGGCAGCTCGATGACATAGCGCGTAAGCATGCTCGGCTGCAAATACACGGCCTCGCACCCGTCGAAGAACCCGTCTATGTCCCACTCCTTGCCCCGCATCTCGGCGGCCTTCTTCTCGTACTCCGCGTTGCACGGCGTAACATAGTCCTCGGTCAGGGGCTTGCGGTCGAGGGCGACCGAGGTGACGACCCTGCCGTCGTTCAGGAACACCATGTCCAGGGGAACCAGCGTGTTCTTCATCCACATGGAATAATAGTCGGGCTCGTCGAACACGAACAGCATGCCGGAACCCTTCTCGACGCGGTCGCGGTGCATCAGACCGATTATGCGGCGATCGTTCGTATCGGCGATTTCCAGCTTCATCGGGAGCTTCTCGGTCCCCTTGTCCGCGGACACGAGCACATAATCACGGCGCGGCATGCCGCCGTCCACCGGCGCGCCGTCCTTTCCGCATCCGGCAAAGGCCAGTGCGGCCAAAAACATAATTCTATAAGATTTCATAATTCCTCCGTAAATTTCGTTGCACCCTGCGAAGTATAGCACGAACCGCGCAAATTTGTAAAGATTGTTTTTTCCGCGGCCTCCGCAGGTTTCAACGGCGGCCGAGGACATATGAAACCGGCACCAGCGTAACGCCCTTGTCCTCCAGCTCCTCCAGCCACGCGGAAAGGGCCCTTATCGTCGCGTCGCGGGGATGCCCGATCGCGATCGCATAGCCGCGCCTCGCCGCTATGCGCTCCAGCTTCGCAAGGCTTTCCTTTATGTCCGCCTCGGCTCCGCTGTCGTCGAGGAAGACGTCGCGCGCGCCGTACGGAACCCCAAGGTACCCGGCGATCTCCTCCGTTTCGGATTTCGCCGTGGTCTTCGAATCGACGAAGCCCAGGCCGGCGGCCTTCAGAACCTCAAGCACGCCCGCCATCTGCGAATAATCGCCGGTGAAGCGGCTGCCCATATGGTTGTTCACGGCGACGTATCCGTCCGCGCGAGCCAGCATCTTTTTCAGCAGATCCTGATTGTCGGCGCGCGATTTGGCCGTCGAGAGGTATTCCGGGCCGTAGTCGTAGGTGTCGTTCAGAGCCTCCATAGGAACGTGCAGCATGACCTCCTTGCCGCCGGCAGCGGCCATGGATACCTGCGAGGACAGGTTCGGCGCATAGGTCAGGTAGGAAACGGTAAGCGGCCCGGGAAGCTCCAGCACCATTTTCGAGCGCAGCATGTCGACGCCCATGTCGTCGATTATTACGGCGACGAACGGGCCCGAAACCGCGCCCTCGACCGCAAGCGCGTACTTCATGAACGGCGCGCCCTCCCCGTACTGCGGCGGCGGAGGCGCCTTCACCTTGCCGGGCGCAATATCCCCGGGCTCCTCCCTCTTTTCCTCATGGGAAACCGGAGGCCGCTTTTTCACGGCAGCCCTTTTCGAGGCGTTCCTGACCAGCAGCCCAAGCGTTATGCCGGAGACGAGTATCAGCATCATGAACAGCATGCCGGCCAGCGGGGTCACCCCGACAAGCCGCAGGAAGCCGACAAAGCCGCTATTGTTTTTCATGGATGAATTGTACCAAAATCCGCGCTTCCTTTCAATATAAAGATTTTCCTATATCGGATTTCGCGGAGGAAATAAATGGCGGGAACGACGGGGCTCGAACCCGCGACCTCCTGCGTGACAGGCAGGCGCTCTAAACCAAACTGAGCTACGTCCCCAATCGCAATCGAAAAACGCCAAGGCCTGCGCCCGATGTTTCCCGGCTGGGAATAACGAGTAAAAAATCCCGCGCGAGCCGCCTGTTTTTCACGAATTCGCATTCGCAGAAGACCGCCATACGCGCCGCAGGTTTTTTACGGCTTTGGTCATTCTATATCAAATCCCGCGAATTGCAAGGGTTTTTTAAGCGGCGGGAACCGCTCCCCGAAGGCCGATCGTCAATCAGCTTGCAATCGCGCGGCATGCCATTGTCTTAGCAGCGGAGAGAAAAAACCGCTGCGGGATCTAATAACCTCTGTAGCAAGCCTCCAGCTCCGGCTGGAGGGCGGCGGAATATGTTGAATACGCGGCACTATACTACATAGTTATTAGCCTCCGGCCATTCTTACGAGTGGTTTTAGTTGTTTATAAACTAACGGGGATAAGAATCCCTATGGGAGAAAAACTATGAAGAAGACCATGAAAGACCGCGGGAATGACGGGGAGTGGGAGGCCTGCGCCGGTATGATGATTGAAGGTGGCGGCATGACGAAGGGACTGTGCAGGTATGACGGCCAAGGGCTCTGGAATGAAGAGGCGGCGGGCGGACAAGCCTAGTAAATGCAGCGGAAGCCGTATTCCTTCAAGGACGTGCCCTTCGCGATTATCTTGTAATTGTCATACGTGGTTTCCTTCACCAGCTCGACCGACGGGCGCTCGTAAAGCACGATGGCCTGCCGCGCCTTTCTTCCGCACGTGCTTTTCATGACCTTGTCCGCAACGTTGTTCAGCATGTCGGAGATGCTGCCGTCAGGGTCGGAAATCATGTTCTGCGACTGCACGAACTTCAGCCTCATCTCCTTCATGTCGCGGTTGTTCCTGAGCATTTCGATGCGGACGTTGTTGCCGCGGTAATTTTCCCAATAGACGTTCTTCACGCCAAGCTGCCACTTGTCGATGGAGTTCAGGATCTCGGAATCGCCGACCTCGCGCTCCGACTGCATGATGTCGTAATCGACCATGGAGTACACGTCGTTGTTGTTGCCGGTCATCTGGTTGGGCACGACGGTCGGACTATAGGCCGACGGCGCGACATAACCGCCGGAGTTCCGCGTGGAATAACCGCCCAGTATCCCGGATTCAATCGCAAGGCTAGGCCGCGGCGCCTCCCTCGGCGGCCGGGCAGAGCCCTTGGACGGACGGTCGCGTCGAGGCTCGACCGCGCCGCCGTTCATGCGGGACTCCTCATCCTCGTCCTCCCACATCGAGAAAGTCTGCGCCGAAACGGAGCCCCCCGCAAATACGGCGAACGCCAACATTAAAAAGATATTCCTTTTCATCATATCCTCTCCTGATTTCCATTCAATTATACACTATTTCCAGCGGCATGACAAACAAAATCTTCACACGGACGGCAAAAGCCCCCTCCATGCAAGCCGCGGGCGGGAACCCCTCGTTTCCGGCAGAATACCCGGACGGCGAAACGGCGGCATTTTTGGGCTTTACAAACGCCAGCCCCCGTGATATAAGCATAACAAGCCGTGGAAGACCGCGGCCAGGGACCTAAGAATCCCTTTCACCAGCGAGATGAAACTCGTAAAAACAAGCCCGTTATCCCTTCGGGGAGTACGGTCATATAAGGCAGGCCCTTTGTGCGCTCGCACGAATACGCCGTGCCATCTGGTGATGGTTTCTTAGCTCCCCGCTTCTTGCAAGCGAAATTTAAAAGGGAGAAAGAAAATGAAACCACCAAAAATAATCATAATTGTATTGATAAACCTGCTTAGCGGAAGCGGAGGGGTATTTGCCGCCTTGAAGGACGACCTAGCGGCGACGCTGGAGGAGCATTGCATACCGAAATGCGAGTCCGGCTGCAGCAAGTCGTTCCTGGCCGAATACGATGCCGCGACTGGCGAATGCAAATGCGGAGCCAATCTTACGTACGACCCCGGACTTAGGGACTGCATTGTAAAGTGCCCTGTGGGGACGTATGCGCATAGGGGAACGGGATGTCCGGGCGGAACGTATAAGATAGGCAATACCGACGAGCATGGCGTAATGGCCGGCACGGCGTGTCCGGCTGGAAGCTACAAGATAACAATCGAATAAAAAAGGGGAAACAAAATGAGAAAAACCACAATAACACTTGCGGGCATGCTGCTTGCGATATCGACCTCCGCCGGTGCTCAGGGCGTGATGTGCCTGCCGTGTCTGCCAGGTACATACTCGGACGGCACGATGACGGCATGCAAGCCGTGCCCTGCTGGAACGTATCAGCCGAATATAATGGCGGGCAGTTGTATTACGTGCCGGGAGGAGGAGGAACAGTATCAAGATGAAACCGGACAGATTTCTTGCAAAACATGCCCCAGTTATACTAAAGGACCTATTTTTGGCGGCGGGGGTTACTTCAATTATAGCACCGCTTACATATCTTGTAAATCTACTACCGGCACTGATGATACCGAGGGTATTGAGGGTACTGCTTGCGTGCTTGCTTCGTCCATGTCGAATGGCGGTGGCTGCTACGGCGGTGCCCCCTACGCCAACATCAGCAGCAACTACTGCTCGGATGATTCGAATCTTCGGGATTTGGCCAGTCGTTTCTGTGCGAACGGCGGAAAGTTTTAAGATGCCGTCATTCCCGCGAAAGCGGGAATCTTACGGGACAAGGCTTCATGGTCTTCTACCTTGTCCCTCCCATTATACTAAAGTTCATGCCGGGCTGACCGAAGTATCCTCGCGACGCAACCTAATCTCCTCGCTAGCACCGCTCGTCGATAAGGTTTTATTCGCTCGGGTTCTTCTGCTTTCTCCCTCCCTAAAGTCATTTAACATTTATCATTTAAGATTTAGGATTTGCCTTTCCGTCATACCGGCGCAGGTCGGTATCTATCGTCATGGTGTCATAGCGGCGCTCGACGCCGCTATCCAGGTGATGAAGGATTCCTTGCGTGACCTGGATTCCGGCTTTCGTCGGAATGACGGCGGCAAGTCCGGTAGACGAAGGGGCTGTGCCGGAATGACGAGGAGGGGTGCGCCGGTATGACGGGTTGGTGTGGATTGTCGGGTCAAGCCCGACAATTACTGAGGGCGCGGGGATGACGGAGAGGGGAGCGTTACTCCGCGGCCATAGCGATAGCCCAGAATTCGTCCGCATTCAGGGACGCGCCGCCGACAAGTACTCCGTCCACGTCCTTCAGCGCGAACAAATCCTCCGCGTTCGCGGCCTTCACGCTGCCGCCGTAGAGAATCGACACATCGGGCGAACCCAGGCGCGACGCCGAAACCTCCCGTATCTTCGCATGGACGTCGATTATGTCCCGGCTGGTCGCGGCCTTCCCTGTGCCGATCGCCCAGACTGGCTCGTAGGCTATTATGACGTTTTCCGCAGTCGCCGCGGCGGGCAGCGAGGCTCCGAACTGCTCGGCTATGACATCGAGCGCGCGGCCGGAATCCTTCTGTTCCAAAGTTTCGCCGATGCAGACGATCGGGGTCAGCCCATGCTTGAGGGCGAGCGCGGCCTTCGCCGCAACCAATCCGCTGGTCTCGCCATAACAGGCGCGGCGCTCCGAATGACCCAAAATCACGAACGAAGCGCCGGCGTCCCGCACCATGGCTGGCGAAATCTCGCCGGTATAGGCGCCGGACGGCATGTCGCTGCAGTTCTGCGCGCCGACACGCACGGGCGAGCCCTCCACCATAGAGGCAACCTCGGACAAAAGCGTCGCGGGCGGGCACACTATCATCTCGAAGCCAGGTCGCGCGCCAGGGCCGCCGAATTTATCCAGCAGGCCCTCGACAAGCCTCCAGCCCTCCTGCTTCAATCCGTTCATCTTCCAGTTTCCCGCAATTATTTTCTTATTCGAAAAAGCCATAGCGACCTCCACGCCCCGTTAAAAAAAGATTTTCCTTGTTTTACCATATTATTTTTGGTATTGCTAGAGAAAACCGAAGGAGAAAAAATGATAAGTAAAATTCGCAGGTATTCCGAAACCTGGGCTTCGAAAGCCCTGATGTTCGTAATCGCGGCAAGCTTCGTGTTCTGGGGCGTATCCGGGAGCCTGTTCGTCGGGAACAACGTGGCCGTCACCATAGCGGATTCGAAGATATCGGTGCAGGAGCTGGACACCGAGCTGAGGCGCCAGATCGCCCAGATGCAGTCCGCAATGGGCGGAATGGCCTTCAACTACAGGCAGGCGGTGCAGATGGGACTCCTCGACCAGGTAATCAACAACATGGTGTACCGCATACTGCTTGACAAGGAAGCCAAATCCGAAGGGATATACGTGTCGGACGAAAAAATCTATGCCATAATCCAGAACACCCCCGAATTCCAGGACGAGAACAAGAACTTTTCCGCCGAGCGCTTCGCCTATATCCTGGATGCCAACGGCATAACCGAGCGCGCCTTCGTCGAGGAGATAGCGAATTCGGTCGCGCGCGAGATACTGGTCAACGCGGTCGTGTCAAACATCGACGTCCGCGACATCGCATCCATCCTGTACCGGTACAGGAACGAAGTCCGCACCATCGATTCCGCGACACTGGAAATAGCGAAAGAAAAGGTCGAGGGGCAGCCCTCCGACGACGAGCTGAAGGCAATCTATGAAAAAAACATCGCGAAGTTCCAGGAGCGGGAGTACAGGCGCATCTCCTACATCACGATCGATGCCGCAGCCGCGCGGAAATACCGCGACATCCCGGCCGCCGACACGGACAAGACATACAAGGCCATGATAGAAATCGGCGAAAACATCATCGACGAGATAAACGGCGGGGCGAGCGCGGATGAGGCCGCGAAAAGCTTCGGCGCAAGGAAAACCGCCCTGCCGGAAATGGATGCGGAGGGGCGCACGCGGGCGGGCGCAGAATTCAAGGACGCCGCCTTTACCCCCAAGCTGCGCGACATAGCATTCTTCGCCCTGGACGAGGGTGGAATATCGGACGTGCAGGACGCGGGCGATACGGTCGTCCTGATCCTGGTCGAAAAAACGCATCCCGCGAAGCCAAAGCCTATCGAATCCGTGAAGGCCGAGCTGGCCGCCATATGGAGGGCCGAAAAACAGGCGGAACAGGCGGCGAAAAAGGCCGCGGACATACTCGCGAACCTGGAAAAGGGCGAAACGTTCAACAAGTCCGCCATGGCGGTCGACAGGTCGATAATACCCGCGCTGTCCGTCAGGACCGGCCGGTTCAACGCCGCATATTCCTCCGATTTCCTGACCAAGGCCTTCGTCGCGGAAAAGGGCAAGCCGTTCGCAATCAAGACCGGGAGCAGCCATATCGTGGCGGCAGTCCGCGACATCGAGCTGCCGGAGGCGACTGATTCCCCCGAATTCGAAAAATTCCTGGAATCCGAAACGCGGAACATCGCCGCAAACATACTAGACGAATACACCGCCTACCTGTACAGGAAGTACGGCGTGAAGCGGAACGAAAAGGCGCTTCGGGTGTTTTACAACAATTGACGCGCACCGCTATTGCCGCGGAGGATGACAGAGGGCGGTGGATACCGGCCTGCGCCGGTATGACGATTGAAAGTGCGGGAATGACGGGGGCTTCGCTGGTATGACGAGAGTGCAAAAAACCCGCGGCATGCGCGGGTTTTCGCAAATACGGCCGAATCCCTACACCTTTATCACGCCAACGAGCGCGGTCGCGGATTGCCTGAATATCGACTTGGAGGTCGCGGTGCCCTTGCCGAACGACAGCACGAGCGTGTCGCCTTCCTTTGCCAAGCCCATATCCTTCGCGATCTTGCGGGAGATTTCGTCGATCTTGTCCGAATCGGTTTCGTCGACCAGAACCGGCCGCACGCCCCACGCCATGCCGACCTTGCCGGCGATCCTGCTTTCCGTCGTAACCGCGATAATCGGAGTCGCGGGCTTCTGCTTCGAAAGGCTGATGGCGGTGGTGCCGCTGGTCGTATAGGCGAACACGGCCTTCGCGTCGACCTCGTCGGTGACCTTGGCCGCCGCCGCGGTCATCGAATCGCCCAAAGTGCGGTTCACTATCTCGCGGCGGAAATTCTCGATGTACTTCCTGTATTCCGGGTCGGACTCGGTCTGACGTATTATCGTGTCCATCATCCTGACCGCCTCCACCGGATACTTGCCGCTGGCCGATTCCGCGGACAGCATGCAGCAGTCGGTGCATTCGTAGACCGCGTTGGCGACGTCGGTGGCCTCCGCGCGGGTCGGGAAGGTGCCCTCGGTCATGCTTTCCAGCATGTGGGTCGCGACAATGACCGGCTTCCTTTTCTCGCGGCAGACGCGTATGATGCGCTTCTGGATCGCGGGAACCTTTTCCGGGCCGACCTCGACGCCCATGTCGCCGCGGCCTATCATCACTATGTCGGACAGATCGACTATCTCATCCAGATACTCCATCGCGGCGGTCGGCTTCTCGACCTTGGTTATCACCGGCACGCGGCCGTTTATAATCCTTTTGGCCTCGCGCAGGTCGTCCGGGGTCTGCACGAAGCTGACGGCGACAAGGTCGACGCCCATGCCGATCGCGAATTCCAGGTCGGCCAGGTCCTTCTCGGTCAAAACCGGAAGGTCGATGATCGTGTTCGGAAGGTTGAAGCCCTTGTGATCCTTCACCACGCCGCCGACTATGACCTTCGTCTTGGCGTAATGCGAGCCCTTCTCCATCACCTGGAGCTTTATCTTGCCGTCGTCGACCAGGACGAAGTCGCCGACCTTCAGCGCGTCGACAATCGCGATGTTGGGAAGCTGCAC
>JAISNH010000003.1 GCA_031276335.1 Rickettsiales bacterium | reverse complement strand
GCCAAGCAAGGAATTGAAGTCCATGTTCGTTTCAAGAATCGAAGTCGAAAAGCTGATTGGCAAATCAATGGCCGGGCAGTCCGGCGGTTCGGCGCAGGGCATGCCGGTCGGAACCGTGGCGTTCTGGGCTATGGACGATCTGCCAGATGGATGGCTGTGGTGCGACGGGGCGCCCCTGCCCGCCGAGAACGAGTTCACGCCCCTGAGGAAGATAATAGGCAACAATACTCCGAAGGTGCCGGACTTCTACCAAGCCATGGACGACGATCGGCTGAACGACAGGATATTAACGTTCGTCGACAACACCGGCAACGTGCGCGGCCTGAAGCAGCAGCGGGATCAGATAAGGACGAACATAATGTCGGTGCAGACGCAGATGGCCAACTTGACCGTAAATACGGAATACCAGAGGCCGAACCTTCAGACTCAGCTGGAAAACCAGCAAAACCAGCTCGAAGCCGTGGAAAAAGAGCTGGCCAAAACCGGCGTAAGTTCCGAAATGAAGCTGATTCCCCTGAAGTGCATAATAAAGCGGTGATGCGCGGATTATTTCTCCTTGAATAATCGGCCGTGGGCTGTATAATGGAAACGTTCAATAATAAGGAGAAAAAAATGAAGAAATATTGGGGTTGGTTTGCGGTGGCCGTCGTCGCGGTCGTTATTTCGTCCTGCACGAAGGAAACCTTGACCGCGGATGTCGGCGCATCTGCCGGCGCGAACATCGGCGTCATGGACGCGGTGAGGCTGAACGCCGGGGCGAAGGTCACGAAGTCGCTTGCAAGGCAGAAGGACGCCGCCCTTGAGAAGATCCAGTCCGCCGTCGAGAAGAAGCGCAAGGATTTCGAAAAGAAGGAAACCGAGCTGAAGGGCAGGCAGCTTGCCCTGGGGCAGGAGGCCTTCATGAAGGAGGCGGCCGCGTTCAGGACCGAGCTTATGGAATACGACCGCTCGACCGCGGCAAAGGTTTCGGCCGTGGAAAAGGGCTATGTCGAGGCGCTTGCCAAGGTCCAGAAGGACTACCTTGACGACATAGTGAAGAAAATCGGCCGCGAAAAGGGCTACGATCTGGTGATAAACTCCCAGACGGCGATACTCCTGAACGCCGACCTGGACATAACGGACGAGGTCATAAGGGCGCTGGATGCCAGGGTTTCGGAAATCCAGCTGAAGACGGAATAGTATCCGGATACTTTTTGTTTGCCATGTCCCCTTGAATTTGCTATAATATGGCAGGAAGGGGATGTTTATGCCTTTACGCAAGATTTGCTTGGCCGCGCTTCTGTCGCTTGCCGCCTGCGCTTCGGAGAAGAAGGCGGTGGTTTCCGACGTTCAGAAAATCGACGGAAAGCCGTACTATGCGCTCGAAGCCGTCGACGAGGGCGACCGGCTGAAGAAGGAAGAGGAGGCCAAGCGCGCGCTCGAGGAGGAGGCCCGCGATCTGGAGCGGCGGGTCAAGCAGCATCAGGAGAGCACGGCTGAGGCCGCAAAGCCGATATACGGTCGGATGGACGGCCAGGTCCAGCGCGTCGAGCTGAAAAAAACGGTTGTGAAGCCGGTGGTTGAAACCGGAACCGATCCGCCTATAATCGGCCGCAGGGAGCTGGAGGAGCTTATAAAGAACATCGAGACCGAAAAGGCGCTGCAGGACGGCGTGGACTATGCCGATCCGAACGTCCGCGTCCTTATCGAGAATTACAAGAACATACTGAAGGCCTCGTCGACCTGCTGCCCGTCCGTTTCGATCGAGCGGATGAAGGCCATAGGCGTCCCGCGCCGGCAGCTGCTGCGCTTCCTTGCCGTCGATTCGCGCGAATACGCCGTCCAGAACATGTGCATGATAGTTTCCGACAAGGACATAAAGGACGTGTTTTCGAACAAGAACGTGATAAGCGTGCTCGGCCGCACCAGGCGCGACTGCATATGCAACAACGCGGGCTTCCTGCGTCGCAACATAAGCAATTTCTACAACATATACGAAATAGACCCGGATTTTTACGACAACGCGCTGATATACCGTTTCCGCGACGCGGAGGGAAGGATAATAAAGCAGGATATCCTGGAGGCGGTCATCAACATTTCGGGAACGCTGATAACCTGCCCGTCGTAGGGCTTACGGAGCCTTCATCGCGGACATGACGGCGGAGACGCAAAGCCTGTCCTCGACCATGACCTCGGCGCTCCATTTTTCAAACGAGCCCCTGTGGGCGATTTTTTTCACGTGTATCCTCAATACGTCGCCGGGAATGACCTTGTTCTTGAACTTGGCCTCCTCTATTCCGGTAAGGAGGACTATCTTGCCCCGCTCCTCCTTCGGCTTCGCGACCGCGCCGACCAGCACGGCCGTCTGCGCCACCGCCTCCAGCATAAGGACGCCCGGCATGACGGGCGATGTCGGGAAATGGCCGTTGAAGAACTCCTCGTTCGCAGTCACGTTCTTTATTCCGACGCCTTCCTCTGCCGGGATTATGTCGATTACGCGGTCCACCATCAGGAACGGATAGCGGTGCGGCAGGATGGTCTTTATCTCGTCGATATACAGGGTTTCCATGGTGTATCCTTTTTGTTTTACCCTAATTTATTACGGGCGGAGGCGAAAGGCAAGCATTTTTTTGGCGCCGCATACTTTGGGTTTGCAAAATGCGGCGGAGGATGTATAATCGTCGGAAAAAGGAGGAGCATGGCATGGAACGGTTTTACGACATAATCGCGGAAATAACCTTGGGCGAGATAGAACGGCTGACCGGGGCGAAGCTGGCGGACGAAAGCAGGCGCGGCTTCAAGGTTACGAACCTCGGCTCGCTGGAAAGGATGGACGGGCGCAGCGTGATTTACGTCGCGTTTGATTCCGCGGCCGCGAAGTCGCTGAACATGGATGCGAAGTACAGGGAGCTTTTGAAGGGCGCGACGGCCGGCGCGGCGTTCGTGGACGAGAGGGGCGCAAGGCTGCTTCCGGCCTGCGTGATACCGCTGGTTACGCCAGATCCCAAGCTCGCCTTCATAAGGCTGACCGAATATATGTATAAGGACAAGGCGATCGCGATGCGCGGCGTTTCCGAACGCGCCTCGATCCACCCATCGGTTGAGTTCAAGGACAAGGGACGCGTCCACGTGGGCGACTTCGCGGTTCTCGAGGAGGGCGTTTCTTTGGGCGCGGACTGCTATATCGGCGCCGGCGCGAAGATAAAGGCCGGGGTCGCCATGGGCGATGGCTGCATAATACGCGAAAACGCGGTCGTTTCCCACGCGGTGCTGGGCGACAACGTCCGTGTTGGCGAAGGCACGGTCATAGGCGGGAACGGTTTCGGCTGGCACAGCGGCCCCTCCGGCCACACGTGGGTGCCGCAGCTGGGCCGCGTGGTGCTGGAATCGGGCGTGGACATCGGAAGCAACACGTGCGTAGACCGCGGCGCGATAGGCGACACGGTCATAGGCGCGGGGACGAAGATCGACAACCTGGTGCAGGTCGCGCACAACGTGCGGATCGGGCGGAATTGCATATTCGCGGGCATGTCCGGGATTGCGGGCTCCACCGTTATCGGCGACTGGACGCTTGTCGGGGCGCAGGCGGGGATTTCGGGGCACCTGACGATCGGCGCGGGCTCGCAGATAGGCGCCTCCGCGGGCGTGATACAGGATTTGCCGCCCGGATCGAAGGTCGCCGGGTATCCCGCGGTGCCGGCGCGCGAGTTTTTGAAGCAGGCCGCGCTCATGAAGCGCATGTACAGGAAGAAGCCTTAGCCGCCGCGCCGCCGCGCATGAAGATTTTGCTTTACAATTGCCAAAAAATGGCTTATAGTCTGACATCCCTATAATAAAAGGCCATGATATGAAACTTGAATTTATGCAGATTCAACGAGGGGCGTTCCACCCTTTTTGCGCCGGCGGCATGCTCCGTGCCGTTGCGGCGCGCGGTTTCGCTTATGTCGCGGCCCCGGAGGTTTTCGGTAAATGACGGGAATATTCATGACGATGTCGGTGGTTACCACCTGCGACCACTTCATCTCGGATGGAGGCATCAGGGGCGCCGATTTTTCAAGCGCGGCCGACCGCACCCATTTCCGAGAATTTTTGAGGAGCGACGAGTGCGACTGCCTCGTCTGCGGCCTTAAAAGCGTGGAGGATTACGTGGAGAGGTTCGCATTCAAGCCCCTGTTCGTGCTGACCCACAAGCCGATGAAGGATTGCGGCAAATTGACGTATTTCCAGGATATGGCCGAGTTCTTGAAGAAATTGAAGGCCGCGGGGCTTTCTAAGCCCGCGCTGTTGGGCGGCGCCTACACCTTCGACTTTTTCCTTAGCCGGAAGATGGTCGACAAGGCCTACGTCGTGGTCGAAAAGAACATGGCGTTCGTCGAAGGGATAAAGTTCGAATTCAAGAAATATGCCGCCGATTTCAAGCTGGAGCGCAGGCAGAACCTGTCGACTACGACCGAGATGTCGGTGTACGTGCGCAGCCAGTGACGGGGATTTAAAGCTTGCTTTTTGAAGCTCGCCGGTCTATTTTATATGAATAAAAACCGCGAAAGACGGACTGGAATTATCGGATTTTGCCGGACGCTTTCGACTTTCAGGAGGTATGTAGATGTACAAATTCGCAAAACTGTTCCTAAGGGGGATATTAGGCCTGTGCTTCAAAATCCGCTTCGTCAACAAGGCGCTGCTGAAGTCCCTCGGAAGCCGCGCCGTTTTCCTGACCTCCAACATGTCGACGCTGGATCCCCTGCTCCTTATGGCCTACCTGCCGGGGCGCCCCGTATTCGCGATGTCGGCCGGCACATACCGCGGCTGGGTGAAGATATTCCTCCGCTGGGCCGACGTGTTCATAATAGACAGCTCCAATCCGCTCAGCCTCAAGGTCCTGACCGAAACGATAAAGAACGGCCGCTGGGCCGTGATACTGGCCGAAGGCAGGGTAAGCGAGTCCGGCATGGTCGCCAAGGTGTACGAGGCCCCTGGCCTTATCGCCGAAAATTCGGGCGCGGTGATCGTCCCCGTGCAGATAAACGGCGTGCAGTTCAGCTATTTTTCGAGGATAGGCGTATTGGACAAGCGCCCGTTCCCGCGCATAACCGTCACGTTTCTGGAGGGGCGCAGGGTGGCGCCGTCCGGAGCTGCGCGCGAATCCCGCGAAAGCATGGGCGACTATATCTACCGCCAGATGCAGGAGGCTTTCTATCTCACCCGTTTCGACAGGGATGCCTCGATTTTCGCCAACGCCATGCAGGCGGCCAAGCTCTACGGGCATAACGGGCTGCGCCGCGCCGCGACCGTCGAGGATTCCGAAAGGAAGCCGAAAAGCTACAGGGACGTTCTGGTAAGGAGCTTCGCGCTTGCCGGCGGCCTGAACAAGATCGCACGTCGCGGCGACAGCGTCGGCATAATGCTGCCGAATTCGATCGACGATTTGTGCGTGCTGCTGGCGCTTTCGGCCTACGAGCGCACCCCGGCGATGCTGAACTTCTCCTCCGGCGAGAAGAACATCCTCAACTGCTGCAAAATGGCGCTGGTGCGCGCGGTCGTGACCTCGAGGAAGTTCGTCGCCGCGATAGGCATAGAGAAGGTCGTGGAAAGCCTGGAGCGCGAGAATGTCCGGATCGTGTACTTGGAGGACCTTGCCGCGCGCGAAACGGTGTTCGGCCGGATTGCGGCCATCGCGAAATACAAGTGGAAATACGTTCCGTATCCCGTCGGCGGAAAGGACAGGAAGGGCGTCGTGCTGTTCACCTCCGGCTCCGAGGGCATGCCGAAGGCAGTCGCGCTTTCCCATTACAACATAATGTCCAGCGTGTGCCAGACGGTTTCGATGCTCAGCTTCGGCCCCAGCGACACCTGGTTCAACGCGCTGCCGATGTTCCACTCGTTCGGGCTTACCGTGTGCACGCTTGCCCCGTTCATGGTCGGGGCGAAGATTTTCATGTACCCGACGCCGCTGCACTACCGCGTCATTCCGGAAATCTGCTACAGCATCGGCGCCACTGTGATGGCGGGCACGAACACGTTCCTGAAGAATTACGCGAAGCATGCGCACCCGTACGACTTCGCGACTCTGCGCATACTTATCAACGGCGCCGAGATACTGCGCGATGACACCAAGGCCCTGTGGATGGAGAAGTTCGGCGTGCGCGTGATACAGGGCTACGGCGCGACCGAGACCTCTCCGCTGATAACGATAAACTCTCCGGCCTACAACCGCTCGGGCTCCATCGGGAAATTCCCTCCCGGCATCGAGTACAGGCTGAAGAAGCTGGACGGCGTGGCCGAGGGCGGCGAGCTGGTGGTCAAGGGCGACAACGTCATGATGGGCTATATGAAGCTCGACAACCCGGGGGTGGTGGTTCCGCCTAAGGACGGGTGGTATGAAACCGGCGACGTGGTCTATGTCGACGCCGACGGCTACGTATTCATCAAGGACAGGATAAAGAGGTTTGCTAAAATCGCGGGCGAGATGGTTTCCCTTACCAACGTCGAAAGCCTCGCCAAGGAGGCCTTCGCCTCGCACGACGACCTGGAGGTCGCCGCGGTCGCCATTCCGCATGAAACGAAGGGCGAGCAGGTTGTCCTGGCCGCGACGATGCCCGGGCTCGACCTTTCCGTAATCGCGGAATACGCGAAGCGGCAGGGCATATACGAGCTGTACGTGCCGAAGGCGTTCATGCACGTGGACGCCATACCTATCTTGAAGACCGGAAAGCGCGACTATGCCGGGCTTAGGGCGCTGGTCATGGAAAAGCTTGGCGGAAAGGCGTAGGTGCGGCCATGGACAATATGCAGGGGTTCAAGTATTCGCGGCAGGTGTACTATTACGACACGGACGCCGCGGGCGTCGTGTACCACGGGAACTATTTCCATTTCTGCGAGGACGCCCGGACGGCGATTTTCCTGAAGCTTGCGAAGATGAGCCTGAAGGAGTACGCGGACAAAACTGGCGTTGGATTCGTGATAAGCAGGGCGCAGGTCGAATATATCTGCCCGGTCGCATTGAACGCGCGGGTCGACGTCGTGACCTACATAGAATCGATTACCGGCGTCAGGATAAAATACCGGCACGAGATATGGGTCGGCGGCCTCATGTGCGCGGTGGTAAGGCTGGAAACCGTGTCGGTTTCTACATCTACGTTCCGGCCTGCGAAGATGTCGGCCGGATTATTCGAGTCGTATAAGAAGGCCTTCGCGCTGTAGCGGCTATTCCAGATTTATGGTTTCCGAATTGCCGGCCAAGTCCGCGATTGTCGCGGTGGCGCTTTCGAAGCTCAGTATCTGGAGCTCGGCTTCCTTTCCTTTGTAAAGGCCGGCCAGTCCGATCATGAAGTCGAAGAACTTCTGCCGGTTTTCATCCGACGACACGTCGGCCAGCGCGCCGGAAACGCGGATGTATTTTCCGTCCGCCGTCATCGCCGAAATCTCGACGTTCGGATTCGCCGCGATCTGTCGCGCGACGTTCTTCCGGCTTCCCGTGCATATGGCCAGCTTGCCCCCGATATTCAGGGCTGCGCCGAAAGGCCGCACGCGCGCATGTCGCCCGTCGATTGTCGCGATGTAGAATACCTTTGCGTCCTGCAGGAATTTTACTACCTTGTCAGTTCCGTTCATTTTTTCCTCCGTATATGTAAGTTTCCGCCCCTCTGGTTCAGCGGATATTTTATAGAGCATCGCGGCGTTTGCGGCTATGCTCGCGGCCAGGATAGCGATATATGCTTTATATGCGTTTTTCATGCTTTCCTCCGTTCCTTCGTGCCGATTCTATTTCTATTCCGGAAAATCGGCAAGCGTAAAGTGCGGGGGATTCGTTTTATCGGTGGCTTTTGCCTGCTTTTCGGCTTTATTCCGCGATTTCGACGGTTTTGTCCCTGCTCGAAAGGCCGGACGTGATTCGGATTGCGGATTTCGGAACGCCGTATTTGCAGGCGAGGAATTTGATTAGCGCCTCGTTTGCCCTCCCGTCGGCCGCCGGCGCGCCGACGGCGATTTTAAGGCGCCCGCCGGACTCCCCCGTTATGCCTCCGCGCTTTGCGTTCGGCCTTATGCGCACAAGTATCTTCATTATTGCTTTCGGTTGTCCGGCTCCATGCCTTTCGCCATACAGGCCTTCGGAGAGGCGGGGACGGAAGCCTTTTATTCCTGCAATTTTCCGCTGGCTCCGAATACGATTTTCAGGTTGTTCCTTTTCTTGCTTTTCACATAAATGCCATTGCTGTCGATTATCAGGACTTTCTTGAATGCCCATAATCGGAAATAATACGACTTTCGGCCGGAAATTTCCAGATTCTCTTTTGTCCTGTATTCGGTTCCGTCATCATATTCCACTTCGGTGCTTTTGCCGAATCCGAATCGGTTGTTGTCGAAATCCAACCCGTATTCCTTGTAAATTTTCGCCATGATGCCGCCGATCTTTGTTGGTGTAGTATATAGCTTCCGAAGAAATTCCGCGTTTTCAACTATCCGCTTTCCACCATACTTTGCCTGATATCCTAGCACGGCGAGGCGAGATGTCAATGGGGACGTGAAAAAATATCAGGGAAATAGCAGATTCCTTATTTGAAAGCCTTTTCCATCAAATCCTTGAACCCTGCTAAGGCCCGGATGAAAGACAACTTTTCGGCATCTGTGGCATAGACCGCGGCATCGACATACTGCTCGTAATCCTTTGCGTATTTTTTATTGGTTTCCAAGGTATTTATGGCTTGCATAGCCCGCTCTGCCAATGGCTCGTCAATAGAACGGCGTTGAGCTAGGTCTTGAGCATGCACTTCCGTAAGGACGCGTTTGAACTTCGCATCCGCCTTTATCTCATCCTTCGTACCATAATCGAATTTGAACAAGGCAAATTAAAGGCGGGGGAGGTGATGCTTAGTAAGGAGGCTGCGGTTGCTTTCGAAGGTTTCTTTGATCATATATCAGAGAAAGCGCAAAAAATAAATCAAGCGGAATTCGTAAAAAAAGTGGTGACGTTTACGATATTATATGAAGTGGTTATGTATATAATTCTATCAGGGCATAGTTCTTGTAAGGAGCTCGCCCCGCGTTCTTTCTGTAATAGCGATTCTCGTTATTTTATAGGATTAATACGGAAAACAAAACCCGCAGATTTATACGATTTACAAGCTGCTGTATCCGCTTGGTATCGACCTTGTGGCGCTGCTGA
>JAISNH010000106.1 GCA_031276335.1 Rickettsiales bacterium | reverse complement strand
CGCGACCTGATGAACGGGATTCCGCGCGAGCTGACCCTGAACGAGGCGCAGATAGCCGAAGCTCTCTCCGAACCCGTCCGCGAAATCATAAACGCGATAAAGACCGCGCTTGAAAACACCGCGCCCGAACTTGCCTCCGACATAGTGGACAAGGGCATCGTGCTGACCGGCGGCGGGGCGTTCCTGAGGAATCTCGACTTCGCGATACGCCATGCGACGGGGCTTCCTGTTTCGATTGCGGACAACCCGCTTTTGTGCGTCGCCCTCGGCACCGGCAAGGTCATAAAGGACATAAAGGGCTACCGGAACATACTAAGCAGCATGTATTAGAAGCCTTATATGAAAGCCATAAAAAACAGGAACAGGCGCAACGCAAGGACGGTCGGCTTGGTTTTCATCGGATTGTCGATATTGCATTTCGCGGTGGCCGTGGCTGATACGGTAAGCAATGGCCGGCCCACGGCGGTTACGGGTTTCTTGTTTGCTTCCAGCTATGTCTCGGCCGTGGCCGCGCACCTTACGCTTTCTTGGTCGCGTTCCATGCATTAGGGCTTGCTTTTCCTCCGCGTTTGAATTATAAAATTGCCCTATGGCGAGTGTAGCTCATCTGGCAGAGCGCAGGTTTGTGGTATCTGATGTAGCCGGTTCGACCCCGGTCACTCGCCCCAAAGAATGAAAGCGCCGGCAGGGCCTTATGGTTTCGCGGCCAGCTTCTTTTCTACTTTCTTCAGGTTTTTCTTCAGCTCCTCGCGGGTGATGATTTTGCCGGCCAGTGATGGAAGCTTCGCGACCTTTACGACGGCCGCGAAGTATTCGTCATGGATTTTCTTTGCCGCGACGTCGTATTCGACGACAAGGATCTTGTCGACCTTGCCGATTCGCGCCTTGTTCGCTTCCGGCAGGTAGTCGAGCGCGACCGCCTCGTCCTTGTTGCGGTAAAGTATTGCGTCCCGTCCGCCGTCGTAGACAAGCTCCGGGTTTTCCGGCTTTCCGGCGTAGTTTTCGGGCGGGCTCAAAAGGGCGCACACTTCGCCGTCGTCGTTGACCATAAGCAGATACAAGGCAGCCTGTTTCGTGGACATCATTTCGCCTCCTCGATTGTAAAGCGCAGGTCGGCCTCGGGCAGCTTCTTCATGCCGTCCCCGGCCGCCTGCTCTAGCGCGACGGCCAGCGTCGCCCCCATGATTTCGCCGCCGAAGGCCTTCACGCCTTCGGCTATGGATTCGGTATGCGAGGAATATCCGATCCGGATTCTGTCCGTGACGGAAAGGCCGGCGTTCTTCCGCTCCTCCTGCACCGCGCGGATGAAGTCGCGGATGATTCCCTCGGTTGCAAGGGCGGGCGTAATCGCCGTGTCCAGCATCACCACGGCGGAATTGTCCGCAGTCGCCCTGCCCTGCATTCCGTTACCGACCTCAAGCTTTATTTCGTATTCGTGGGGCTGCAGCTCCTGCCCGGCGATTATGCACGCACCGTTCCGCATCTCGTACTCGCCGGCAACGGCCGCCTTCTGTATGCCTGCAAGCGCGCTGCCCAGGCGCTTTCCCACGGCCGGCGTATGGATGTAAAGCATTTCTTTCGCGACCTTGCCGACGTCTTCGGTAAATTCGACTTTCTTTACGTTGCTTTCCCGCGCGATGATGCCGGAATACGGCCCCAGCATGGACGCCTTCGCGCTCGCGATCGTCATAAGGGAAAGCGGCTGCCGGTTCCTTATGCCCGCCTCCTCGCGTATCGCCTTTGCGGCCGAGCAGGCGAGCCCCGCCAGGTCCATCGCCTCGACCAGCGGCCTGTCGTATTCCTCGTCCGCCTCCGGATACGTGGCCAGATGCACCGATTCCTCGCCCGTCAGGCTTTTATAGATATGCTCCGTGGTGAACGGGGCCAGCGGCGCGGCCAGCCTGCACAGGTCGGCAAGCACGGTGTAAAGCGTGTCGAACGCCTTTTGCTGGGAGGCCTTGGAAACGGAGGTGCCCCAGAACCGCTCGCGCGAAAGCCGTATGTACCAGTTGTTGAGCGCGTCCAGGAACTTTTCCGCCGAATAGCAGAAGGATGCCATGTCGTACCTGTCCATGTGCTTTGCCGCGGCCGATTTCAGCTCGGCCAGCTTCGCCATTATGTACCTGTCCATCAGCTCGTCCGATTTCGCCCCGTACGAGGCCTTTATGCCGTCCGCGTTGGCATACAGGGTGAAGAAATGATATGCGTTGTAAAGGGGGATAAGGGACTTCCGGGCGCTTTTCGCGATTTCGTCCCCGTCCTTGGATATATACATGACCTCGCCCTTCAAAAGCGGGGATGCGAGCATAAGCCAGCGGAATGAATCCGAGCCGTATTTGTTGAAGAATTCCGTCGGCTCGGAGTAGTTGCCCAGCTTTTTCGACAGCTTCTGCTTCTTTTCATCGAAGATGAATCCCGTGCAGGCGCAGTTCTTGAACGGGATTTTCCCGAACAGGGCCGCGCCCAGGACCGCGAGGGTATAGAACCACCCGCGCGTCTGGTCGACGCCCTCCCCTATGAAGTCCGCCGGGAAATTGTTCTGGAACTTGTCCTTGTTCTCAAACGGGTAATGCAGGGATGCGAACGGCATCGATCCCGATTCGAACCAGCAGTCGAACACGTCGGGCACGCGCTTGAACGTCTTGCCGCCCCTGGTGAATTCTATGTCTATATAGGGGCGGTGCAGGTCGCCTATCTTCCTGCCGGACAGCTTTTCAAGCTCGGCTATGCTCCCGACGACTATCTGCTCGCCGTCCTCCGCCCGCCACACCGGGATCGGCGCGCCCCAGAATCGGTTTCGCGAAATCGACCAGTCGCGGGCGCCCTCCAGCCACTTGCCGAACCGCCCGTCCCGTATATGCCCGGGTATCCAGTTGATGTCCCGGTTCAGGGCTATAAGGCTGTCCTTTATGTCCGTGACCTTCACGAACCACGAGCTCATCGCCTTGTAGATAAGCGGCTTGTCCGTCCGCCAGCAGAAGGGATACTGGTGCACTATCTGGTCCTTTTTGAACAGCATTCCGCGCGCCGACAGGTTTTCCATGATTGAATGGTTGGCCTCGAACACCTGTACGCCGGCCCAGTCGGAAACCTCGGCTTCGAAGCGGCCGGCCCCGTCGACCGGGCACACTATCGGGAAATCGGGGTTGAATTTCCTGCAAAGGGCGAAATCGTCCTCGCCGAACCCCGGCGCGATGTGCACTATGCCCGTTCCGTCCGCATCCGACACGAAATCGGCGGCAAGCACCCGGAAAGCGCAGGCATCCTCGCCCGCCTTCCTGAAATACCCGAACGGAGGCTCGTAGCATAGCCCGACCAGATCGGAACCCTTGAGCGTCCGGACAAGCTTCGCGCCTGCGAGCTCTTTCTTGTACGCCGCCGCCCTTGTTTCGGCGACGACCGCCTCTTCGCCTGTTGCCAAACGATAGACGCCGTACGCCAGATTCTCGCCGACGGCCAGCATCATGTTCGACGGCAGCGTCCACGGCGTCGTCGTCCACACCAGCAGATACGGGCCGTTTTCCAGCCTGAACTTCACCGTTATTGCGGGATCGACCTTTTCCTTGTAGGCCAGGTTGACCTCGAAGTTGGAAAGCACCGTTTCCGCCGCCCACGAATACGGCAGTATGCGGAACTCCTCGTAGATCATGCCCTTTTCATAAAGGGTCTTGAAAGCCCACATGACGCTTTCGGAATATCCGGTGTCGAGCGTCTTGTAGGCGTTTTCCATATCGACCCAGCGGCCGAGGCGGGCGACGACGCCCTTCCATTCCTCGGTATAGCGCAGCACGTCTTCGCGGCATTTTTCCACGAACTCGCCGACCCCGTAGGCCTCGATCGCCTTCTTACCGGAAAGGCCCAGGTCCTTTTCCATCTTCATTTCGGGGGGCAGCCCGTGGCAGTCCCAGCCCCACCTGCGCCCGACCCTGTATCCGCGCATGGTCTTGTACCTGCCGACCGTATCCTTCGCATAGCTCTGGAATACGTGCCCGTAATGCGGCAGGCCGTTGCCGAACGGAGGGCCGTCATAGAACACGAACTCCTTGGACTTGTCCCGGCTTTCGATGGATTTCTCGAAAATCTTCGCCTTGTTCCAAAACGCCAGGACGGCCTCTTCCATCTTGGGGAAATCGGGCTTCGGGCTCGTTTCGGGATAGCGATTTTTGCTTGACATAACCGGCGCCTTCCGTTTAATATTCCGAAAATCAATACCTTGCAATAATAAGGATTTTCACTGCCGACTGCAAGGGAAAAATGGAGCGTGGATATGAAAAAGGTAGTCGCTTTCGATTTCGACCAAACTTCCGCCATGACCTTGGAGCTGTGGACGGAAATAAAGTCCGCGGTCGCAGATGGAATGGGGCTGCCGCTTTCGCCGGAGCAGAACACCGCCATCTACTTCAGCTGGGACAAGGAATATATAGGCTGGGGCAAGAATCTCGAGGAGCAGAAGGCGATCTATCGTGCCTATTACGCGCCGCGGGTTGAATCCGAATGGCAGAAGCGGGAATGGATAGACAGGGTTGCCCTGTTCCCCGGCATGAAGGATGTCATGGAGGAGCTCTCCGAAACCTACCGCCTGATGATAGTGACCTCGCGCGACATGTACTCGACGTCGGCCGCCCTTGGAAATTCGGGCGTCCTGCGCCTTTTCGACGGTATAATAGCCTCCGACGCCGGCCGCTCCTACCCCGACAAGCCGCATCCCTGCATGCTTTACGAGGCCATGGCAAGGGCTGGGGTGGACCCCTCCGGCATAGTGATGATAGGCGACACGCCCGGCGACATAGGCATGGGCAAGGCCGCGGGGGCGCGCACCATAGGCGCGGGCTATGGCGGATACGTGTCCTTAAATGATCTGGCCGCGCTCAAGCCCGACTGCATTCTGCGGTCTGTACGGGACATTCCGAAGATACCCGAGCTGGTCTCAGGCCTCCTGAATTCGCGGTAGGCCATGGCCGGCTGCGACGTCATCGTAATCGGCGGTGGGCATGCCGGGATCGAGGCCGCGGCGGCGGCGGCGCGCCTTGGCGCGGATACCGCGCTAGTGACGTTTTCCAAGGGCAACATCGGGGAAATGAGCTGCAATCCGTCCATCGGCGGATTGGGCAAGGGGCATCTGGTGCGCGAAATCGACGCGCTTGACGGCGTAATGGCGCGCGCGGCCGACATCGCCGGCACGCAGTTCCGCGTCCTGAACGCGTCGAAGGGCGCAGCCGTGCAGGGCCCGCGTGCGCAATGCGACCGCAAGCTGTATAAACGGGCGGTCCGGGACGCCCTCGCCTCTTATCCCGACCTGGAAATCATAGAGGGCGAAGTTGTCGAATTCGCGCCGGCAGCCCGCGGCTTCTCCGTAAAAATCTTGGATATTGAATCTGAAATCTTGAATCTGTCCGCCCGTTCGCTCGTCATATCCGCGGGAACTTTCCTGAACGGCGTAATGCATGTCGGCGAAGAGCTGGCAAATGGCGGCCGTATAGGCGAGCCGGCCTCCTCTGGAATTACGAAATCGCTCGAAACGGCCGGGTTTTCGATGATTCGATTGAAGACCGGCACCCCGGCCCGGCTTGACGGCGCCACAATAAATTACGACGGACTCGAGGTGCAGGAAAGCGACGCGGAGCCGGAGGCTTTTTCCTACCTGACGGCCGCGGTGACCCAAAAAACGCTTGCGACCCATATAACCTATACAAACGCGCGGACGCACGGGATCATACTTGCGAACAAGGATCGCGCGCCGCTTTACAACGGGCAGATAAAATCGGCGGGCCCGCGCTACTGCCCGTCCATCGAGGACAAGGTCGTGCGATTTTCCCACCATCCCTCGCACCATGTATTCCTGGAGCCGGAGGGATGCGGCACGGACGTGGTCTACCCGAACGGCATCTCGACCAGCCTGCCGCGGGATGTGCAGGACGCGTTCATCCGCAGCATAAGGGGGCTAGAAAACGTCCGCATACTCCGTTACGGCTATGCGATAGAATACGACGCGATAGACGCCCGCGAGCTTTCGGCCTCCCTTGAAAGCAGGCGCATCCCCGGCCTGTTCTTCGCCGGCCAGGTAAACGGTACCAGCGGGTACGAGGAGGCCGCCGCGCAGGGGCTGATAGCCGGCATGAACGCCGCCCTGTCCGCCCGCGGCAAACCCCCGTTCATCCTCGACCGGTCGGAAGCCTACATAGGCGTCCTGATCGACGATATAACTACGCTGGGCGTGGACGAGCCGTACCGCATGTTCACCTCCCGCTCCGAATACCGCCTTTCGCTCCGCGCTGACAACGCCGATCAGAGGCTGACCCCGGCGGGCATAAGGATCGGCGTTGTGTCTCGGCAAAGGGCGGACGCGTTCCGCGAAAAGATGGGGCTGCTGGAAAAGGCGAGGCGCAAGAATGCCTGCCTCGCGGAATTTCCTCCCTCCATACGCCGCCAGATCGGGATAGAGGAAAAGTACGAGGGCTACCTGAAGAAGCAGGCGCGCGACATCGCCGCATACAGGAAGGATTTGGAGCTTAGGCTGCCCGCCGGGCTCGACTACTCGGCAATCGGAGGGTTGACGATCGAGGCGAGGGACAAGCTGGGGCGCGCCCGCCCCGCGACGCTCGCCTCCGCCGCGCGCATTCCCGGGATTACCCCGGCCGCCCTGATCGCGCTTTTGAAGCACGTGAAGAAATAGGCCCGGCGCCTGTCTCCGCCACCGTCTTCCAGCGACCGGATACCGTCCTAACCCGTCCCGGCCTATCTTTTGGCCGTGGAGTATTCCTTGGTCAGCTGGATCCCCAGACCTTTGAACTTGCCGTAGACCTTCGCCTTCTCAAGCTTCCTCTGCGCCTCGTCCATGGCCTTCTTTGAAACGGAGCGATCCGGCATTGCAGCGTCCTTTCCGTAGCGCAGTGCGATGTCGGGCTGTTCCGGGCGGTCTGCCGGCGATTTGCGCGCGGATACTATATCGCGCTTAATCTCCGCATCCAGAAGGACCACCCTCCTCCTTATTTCCGAATCCATGATCCACGCCCTCAGAAGGGTGCTGTAGGACGGAACGTCGTCTATGGTTTCGCCGTCTTCCAGCATCATGGAGGCCTGGAGTGCGTAATTTCCGTTCCCCTTCATTATAAAGGCGGCGAAGGGGATTTTCCTGCCGCTTTCCCTGCCTTTCTTCGATTTGACGCCGATGATGGAGTTATCCGACTTTTTCCTCAGCTCGTCGTATGCGTCCCCCAAAAACAGCTGCTCCTTCCAATCGAAGCCGGACTTGGCTCCCTTGTCGTGGGAAAAAACGGCGTTTTTCGACAAGCCCAGGAATTCCACGACTTGCCGGACGGCCCCCTTGTCTTGTACCACGGCGGGAACTTGGCTCCGACCGGCCTTGTTTTCTGTGCGTTGCATATAATCCTCTCTTTCATATGGCCTGAAGAAAGGATGGGAGTTTCGAACTGTCGCGGCTGTAGAAAAAAATTGTCGGCGGTGCCAAAATCCCAACTCGTAAAAAATCAGCGGCATGCGCGGTGATTTTTTACTCCTTGTTCTCCGGCCGAAAGCACCCCGGAGGGGCAACTTTCGGACGATTTCTTGGTGGAGATGAAGGGGATCGAACCCTCTACCTCTACAATGCCATTGTAGCGCTCTCCCAGATGAGCTACATCCCCGAATTTTCCGGCGCGAAGCATTCAATAATCTTCTTCGTTGTACTGTGCGCCTTTCACCCCGTCGTCCATCTCCAGGAAAGCGTCCTGCCCCTCGATGTCCGGCTCTTCTTCGCTGGCATCGAAATCCGGAGCGGCCACGTCGTCCTTGATTTTGACTTCGGTTTTCTTTTTCTTTTTAATAAACTCCAGTTCTTCGTCGCGCGCAAGCGGCTTCACGCATTTAGGACAGACCACATCCGGCTTGTTCATGTCGTAAAACATGGTTCCGCAGGATGGACATATATGCTTCTTGCCCCTCGCGTCGCTCATTTCAAATCCTTTGTCCAAGCATTAGGCCGCCTCTCTTTTCGTTTGGAGCCGGCCCTTTAAAACCCTCTTCCGGAAACCGAAGGCATGCCTTCGTATTCCGTGTCCGAATGTCCGGCTTCCGGCGCGCTTCTGAAAAATATGCGGCGCGAAGGCCGAACCCGGCTTCATCTTGAAAATTACAGGCTGCCGGCGAAAAGTCAAGAAAAAAATGAGGGAACGGCGCCGATTCAGCGCGGACGCCCGATTCCGGAGCTTTGGCGCGCATGGCGCCGCGGCGGTTCACCAGCTGGAGCATTCGCTCCTGACGCGCAGGTATTCCTCCTCCGTATCGAAGTCCTGGTTTTTCTCGTAAAGCGAATTCGCGAGGCGCGACATGAGGAGGGCCAGCCTCTCGTTGTTTTTAAGGGTGTTGTGAAGCTTCCGTTCGGCCTTGTGCTTGTTGCCTTTCGGGACGCACACGGGCGCTTGGTTTTCCTTCACGATCTTCAGCTCTTCGTCCAGCAGGCGTCCGTAGTACTCCAGCTCGTCGAAATATATGCCGATATGGACGCGCTCGTGCTTCGTTATGGCCTCGTACTCGCAGGTGCCCGGCTTGTACTTCTCGTCGACGAGAACCTCCATACTCTCGTACCCTATTCCGAAATCGACGGTGGAAAGGACGTAGCAGTCCTCGTGCGGAAAGCCGGCAAGGGGCTTCGGAGCGAAGGTGGGCGAAAGCGTGGTCTTCAGCTTCGCGACCGTCACCCCCATTGTCCTCAGGGGATTTTTAAGCCCGGCGATGGATTGGATTTCCAGCTGGGAAACCGACTTGTAGGCGGGCTCGCCGTATTCGATCGAAACCAGCACGG
The DNA here is from genome assembly GCA_031276335.1 of Rickettsiales bacterium. Classification (GTDB taxonomy): domain Bacteria; phylum Pseudomonadota; class Alphaproteobacteria; order Rs-D84; family CACZYB01; genus JAISNH01. The sequence goes on along the minus strand of JAISNH010000106.1, from coordinate 5,803 downwards.
GTTGGCGCCCGGGCGACATCTGCGCGGCGCGCGCGGCAGAAAGCGCCCATGCGAAAGCCAGGAAAAAGCCGGCTGTTTTGACAAGTTTCGACATTTCATTACCCTTAAACTCCTTGAAATTGCAGGCTCTCCCCGGAATTTCAAGCCATATTTTCCAAATAAAGGGCGGCTTTCCCCGCTTTTCCTCCCGCCCGGCTTGCCGGATGCCGGCTTTTATTTGAATGAATCCAGATACACTTCCACGAACTTGCTGTCGTGGAGCTTCCTGAGCTCCTCGGCCAGAAGGACCGACTTGCGCCCGCTGTTGAACAGCTGCAGGTACGGCCCTAGGCCGGACAGGTCGACGTTCAGTATCACCGACTCGTCGATGGTCGGCTTCTTGAACAGTATGGCGTACTTCATGTCCTTGTAGATCTTGCCTTGGATAAAGGCCATTTCCTTCGGCGTCAGGTTCCAGTTTTCGTAATCCTCCGCCCTGGCCTGCACGTTGCGGAAGAATATCTCGGTCTGGCACTGGCCGCGGATGACCTCGCCGATGCCCAGCTTGTCGACGACGTTGGGCTGCTGGAACGCGGCTAGGTATGCCTGCCGCTTTTTGCGCCCCTCCTGCAGTCCGGTCACGAAATTCTGCCGGAACATGGGGTTGGACAGCATGGGCGCGGTCTCGTCTATGATGATGAGCGAGGGAGCGCCGGTGCGCCCGGTGATGTTCTGTATCCGGTTCATGATGTATGAAACGACGGCCGGGGCGAGCGTCTCGTCCTCGAAGACGTATGTGAAGTCGAAGGCGGAGAATCTGGACGACAGGTCTAGCGTGTCCGCTTCGCTGTTGAACAGCATGCCGTACTGGTTGTCGTCGACCCAGCGGTAAAGCTCGCGGCGCATCCTTCCGGCCGGCGCGAAGCAGGATTTGTAGAGATTCTTCAGCGTCCGCTTCGCCGGCTCCAGGTAGTCGAAGGCGGTCGTGACCGCGCGCGCGATTTCCGCCTCGCTCGACGCGTCGTCGACAAGGCTTATCTCCTTCAGCCAGCGCCGGAGGAAGCTCCTGTTCTCGGGGTTGTCCTCTATTCGGAACGGGTTCAGGAAGGCCGTGCGCCCGCCCTTCGCGGCATCCTTGTCCTTCGTGTCCCCCTCGAAGTTTATGTAGGATCCGCCGCTAGCATAAGTGAATATCTCCGCGCCCCTGTGCCGGTCGAAGAAGAAGGTCTTCAGGCTGTCGAACTTCAGCGACATTCCGGCCAGGAACGAGTAGAGGGTGGTCTTTCCCTGCCCGGTGGGGCCAATTGCTACGGTGTGCGCGACGGCCGATGCCTCGCTTGACACGTGGAATTCGAACTGGTAGGCGGTACCCTGGTAGGTTGGGAATATCGCGACCGGCGAATTGCCCCAGTCGCACTTGGAAAGCCCCTCCGGCTGCCTTTCGAAATTGAAGCTTGTAGCCACGGCCCGCGACAGCATCTTGTACATCCGGGGATACTTGTCATACGTCGGGAACTGGGCGAACCATGAGGCCTCCGCGACCCACCCCTCCCTGACCGGCACGACTCCGTAAAGCCGGCATGTCTTTTCTATCTCGAACACCGCGCGGTCCAGCGCCTCCAGGCTCTCGCCGCTAACAAAGAAGGTCTCCGCGTAGTTGACGAGCGTCTGGTGGTCCTCGTCCCCCTGCTCGATGAGGGCGAGCGCGTCGTCGAACTGCCGGAGCACGTCGTATGAAAGCGTGGTGGAGCTGGCCATGCGCTTCTGGTTGATGAGGGTCAGCTGCGCCCACATCTTCGAGAACGGGAACATGTTGTGCAGCACGGTAAGCTCGAAATTTAGGCTCAGTATGTCGGAGAGCATCTGCTCGTCGACTGTTCCCGCCTGCTGCTTTATCCCGACGACGGCGGTGTATTTTTCGCGCCCGCCGGAGGAAAAGCGGATGAAGCCCTTGTTCGAGAAGAATATCTCGTCCGTGACGAGCAGCTCGGAAACCGTGTCGTAGGCCATCTGGTCCGACCTGGGCGCCGGTCTGGAGATCGGGTTGATTATCCGGGCGAAGAATGAAAGCGGGCTTTCGAAGCCGGCCTTTTCCTTCAATGCCTTCACGCCGAAGTCGGCCAGTATCGCGACCAGGTTGCTGCTGGCGGTGTCCAGGTCCTTCAGGGCGTCCTTCCTGGCGTTGACCGAAATCACTATGTAGTGGGAGTTGAGGTATATTTCCTTCTGCGACTCTTCCCATTTAGCCGCTATTTCCTTCAGTACCTTGTTGTCCGGCGCAAGGGTGCTTTCGTTCCTGACTTTTTCGCGCAGTGTGAATATCCTGCTCTCGACGCTGATTTCGGAAAGGCTGTCTATCCACTTTTTCCGCGCCTCCTGTAGGGCCTGCACGGTTTCGCGGCGGGCAAACGCGACGGATGCGCCGTCCGCCTTGAACACCCGCACCAGGCTTCCGTTGCCGCAAAGTATGGTGCTGCCGTCGGAAAGCAGCTTTTCGAACGGCAGGTAGTCCACAAGCCTAGTGTCGAACGGCTTTGGGAGGAACCAGTTGGCCCTTCCGGAAACGAACACGGCGGCCAGCACGCCGACGCCCAGTATCGCGACGATCAGGAGCGCGGCCGAGCCGCCGGAAAGCGAGGAAGCCAGCAATGTGCCCATGTCGAAGTTCATGCCGTGAATTTTTTTCCGTCTTCTTTTATGATGTTTTTCGTGCCGCGCTTTATCCGTCCGCGCGCGATCAGCATGGTGTCGATGTGCGGCTCACGGCGCCCGACTAGGATAAGCGCCATATGCAGCAGGACAAGCGCCAGGATCGGCGCCCAAATGTATCCGAACATCCTGAATGCGAGAAGAAGCGCCATCATGCAGATGTTTGCGACCACGTTGAAGATGGCCAGCTTGAACGGCGCATAGAACACCTGCGACGGACTGGCGACGGATTTCAACAGCTCCTCTTTCATGCATCCCCCCGGCTTGTTTTCCCTAAGGAAATTCTACAGGAAACGAATTGCCAAGACAAGCGAAAAATGATATGATTGCCGGTATGGAGAAAATAAAAAAGCATATTTTCGGGACGTGTTTCCTAGTGCCGGCCGCAGCCGGGCTGTACTGGGTGATAACGGCGTGTTTCTTCCACGTGCACGCATCTCTTGTCGAGCTTGCCGCCGGCGTCCTCTCGTTCTCAGCCGCCCTTATGCTGAGGAAGGAAAAACCCGCCGGGCTTCTGCTAAGCTCCGCCTCCTGCATGCTGTTCTTCCTCTACTTCATGGACATAAGGCTGTACGGGCAGATGTGGCTTCAGGTCTTCTATGTGGCGCTCAACATGGTAAGCCTGTTCGCCTGGCGGGAAAAAAGGGGCGGAGTGCGGATAAAACCGAGCCTGCTTCCGCGCGCGCTGCAAGTGGGCATGCCGGCCATCTTCGTTTCGTTCGTCGCCGGATGCGTCGCCGCGGGCATGGATGCGGTGGGGGTGATGGACTTCGCCTCCGTGCTGCTGCTGGCAGTCGCGCCGGTGCTGCTTATAAGGAAGAAGCTGGAGTACTGGCTGGTAAGCGGCGCCAACAACCTGCTCTCCATAGCGCTGTTCTGGATGACCGGCTCGTACGTGGTGCTGGTCCTGAACGCCGCGGCTTTTGTGAATGCCGTGGCGGCGATACGGCGGTGGAGGAAGGAATTATAGGATTGGCGGCGGACTCCGGGCGGCCTACCTTTGCTTCTCATTCAGGATGGAAAGCTTTATTCCGTTCGTTTCTTCCAGGAACTTCACGCGCGCGTTCAGCTCGGCTGGATTTCCGCGGATGTCGTTTATCATTTTCGTCTCCGCATGGCGGACTGCGGCGGCCGCGCGCCGTTCGTCTTCCCTATACTCGGCTTCGCTCCGTTCAACGCCAAGTCTAGGGAAGCCGTTGAGGTAGCCTTTGAACCGCAAGTCGCCGACTAGAATCTCGGGTTTGAAATTTGTGGCACTCAGTGCCGGGGGATCGAATTGAAGGAAGTCCCCAATCGTCATCTTGGCTTCCACCGCTTTCTTTTCGGCATCTGTCATCAACCGGAAATCATAGACGTATATTTTCGAATTCTCGTTCATAAAAGCCCGAATTTCTTCTGGCAAAGCGTCCTTTTTAATGACTTCTTTCATGGCTTCCTCCTGGTTGCTGTTGGCTGGGGTACATGGATTCGAACCACGATAAACAGATCCAGAATCTGCTGTCCTACCTTTAGACGATACCCCAAGGTACAAGGCTTCTTATAATATATCCGTTCCTGAAAAGCAACTGTTTTAAGGGCGGGGCGGGATCGCGGGCGCGCAAAAGGGGGCGTGCGCCGGGGCGCCGGGCGGGCTTTCGCGAATTGCGGCTTGCATTTCCGCTGTTTTCTTTTTATCATGCGGGCATGCGAAAGCCGAATATTTCCATATAAAAATCCTATTGCGTTATTTGAAAGTATAAAATAACGGCAGACGGCTTGTCAAATATATCCGCCAAAAACCCTGTTGAAATTATGGCGAGCGCATGGTAAAGTGCGAACCGTTGGGGCGTCGTCTAAAGGCAGGACAAGGGATTTTGGTTCCCTTTATCGAGGTTCGAATCCTTGCGCCCCAGCCAAAAAAGCCCGCTCCCCGGCCATATAATGCCGCCCGTTCGAACGCCTCTGCATGCTCGGCGGCACATCCGGCGGATGTGCTTCGGCAATCTTATAATAGGAATTCCAAGTGTTGAAATTTTGTGAATAAACTCCGATAAAAATCGCGCCAGCTCAAAAAACGTTTTCCATCAACATTTCTATCAACTTGTTCACAACTGAAAACTCGCTGCGACCAGTGTTCATAATTATAAAAAATCATAGGAAATATGCGTTTTTCAGCCGGTTATAAAACTTTTATCTGTTGATAACATATTGAAAGATTTTTAATAATCGTTTTCAACCGTTAAACAATAACAACTATTATTATTTATATTATTATTTAAAGCTGATTGCGTCAAAGGTTGTTCAGCTTCGTGATTATATTGTCGAACTCGATCATGTCGCCGAACTTGATTATTATTTTCCCCTTGTTTTTCTTTAATTCTATATCGACCTCGGCATTCAGCGATTTTTGAAGATTTTCCTTTATGGAAATAAGCTCCGTCCACAAGCTATCGTCTTCGTCCGGTTTCGGCTTTTTGTTGGAGGAGGTTTTTTCAACCTCGCGCGCGTTCAGCTCCTTCTTTACTATGGCTCTGGCTTCGGCTAGCGGATCTTCGCTTCCGACAAGGGTCCGTGCGATGGTGTACGATATGTCGCCGTTCGCGACCAGGTCCCGCACTTTCGCAGGCAGAGAAAGGAGCCGCAGTATATTCCCGATATAGGATCGGCTTTTGTTTATCATCTTCGCGATGTCTTCCTGGGTGTAATTAAAATCCAGCATAAGCTTCTTGTAGCCGTTCGCCTCTTCGATCGGGGACAGGTTTTTCCGCTGCAGATTTTCGATAAGGCCTATTTCGAAAGCCTGCCGGTCGTCGAAATCCTTCAGTATTGCTGGAATTTCATATACACCTGCAAGGTTTGCCGCGCGCCAGCGCCTCTCCCCGGCGACTATTTCGAATGTTATGGGACTTTTTTTCCTGACTATGATGGGCTGCAGCAGTCCGTTTTTTTCGATTGAGGCCGCCAGCTCGCGTATATGCTCCTCGTCGAAATCCTTGCGAGGCTGGTTCGGGTTCGGCTTTATGTTCCCCAGCGGTATGTACATGATGTCGCCGACCGCGCCAACGGTGGCCTTCTTAATCTCGCTTTCCTTCGCCGGCTTGTTGAAGACCGGCATCTCCGGATTTTTGTTGTCGAA
>JAISNH010000048.1 GCA_031276335.1 Rickettsiales bacterium | reverse complement strand
GCGTTCGCCGCCGGCACCGCGTACAAGATAGTTTTGCTGTGGAACCTGGGCGGCGATGATTTCTCCAGCGTATGCGTTTGGGCGGTGGCAAGCGTCGTCCTGTCGCTCCTGTCCGAGATCGGCGACCTGGTCGAAAGCAAGATGAAGCGCTTGGCCGGCGTGAAGGATTCAAGCGGCATGATCCCCGGCCACGGCGGGGTGCTCGACCGCTTCGACAGCATGCTGTTCGTCGCGCCTGCGCTGGCGCTACTCGTCGCGTTCACGAAAATCGGCTACACGGGCTTGTAGGGCGCGGCCGGCCGTGCGATTTTTATCTTTGATTCCTGCCGCCGTTGTTGTATCGTTGGATGCAGGATTAAACGTTCAAGCCGGGTTTTGACATGAAGCACGTTTTCAACATACCACTTTCTCGTCCGTTTTTGGCAAGCCTCGCCCGCTGGATGGCCGCGACCGGAGGGGAGGGGATGCCGGAGGATTTGGTGCTTTTGCCGACGCGCCGGGCATGCCGCGCGCTGAAGGAGGCGTTCGCAGACATCGGGGGAGCCGCGCTGCTTCCGAAGATCATGCCGCTGGGCGATATGGACGAGGACGGCTTCGCGTTCCTGGAGTACGAGGGGGAGGGTTCGCTGGACGCCCCTCTGCCGCCCGCTATGCCGGCGGTCGAACGGAACCTGCTGCTGGCCGAGCTTATAATCGGGAAATCGCCCGGCATGCGTCACGATCAGGCCTTCCGTCTGGCCGGCGATCTTGCGCGCCTTATCGACACGGTCGAAATGGAGGAGCTGGATTTCGGGCGGCTGGACGGCCTGGTGCCGGAGCGTTATTCCGAATATTGGCGGCAGACGCTTGAGTTTTTGAAAATCGTTGCCGATGCCTATCCGGCGATTTTGGCCGAGCGCGGATACATGGATCCGGTCGCGCGCAAAATCGCGCTTATCCGGCGCCAGGCGGAGGCGTGGAGAAAATATCCGCCGCATGGGCGCGTAATCGCCGCCGGTTCCACCGGCTCGCTGGTGCCCGTCGCCCGCCTGCTCGCGGACATCGCGGGTATGGAAAAGGGCTTTGTCGTGCTGCCGGGGCTTGACCGCTGGATGAGCGAAGGCGATTGGGCGAAGTGCGGGCAGAATCATCCGCAGTACGGGCTTAGGAATCTGATTGCGAAAATGGGTTTGTCGCGCGCCTCGATCCCCGACCTGCCGGATTACGGAAATACCGCGAATCAGCCGGGTTTAGCCTCTGGAAGGGAAAGGCTCGCAAGCTGTATAATGCTTGATTCCGCGATGGATTACGATTATCGCCGCCTGCCGGATTTCCAGCCCGGCACGATGCGCGGCCTCTCCATAATCACGCTTAGAAACGAGCGGGAGGAGGCGCGCGCCCTTTCGATAGTGGTGCGGGGCGCGGTGGAGCGTGGGCAAACGGTGCGTCTGGTCACGCCGTCGCGCTCGCTCGCGAAATCGGTCGCGGGCGAGCTTTTGCGCTGGAACATCGCGGCCGACGACTCCCGCGGCGTGCAGGGCAGCGAAACGGACTTGGGCAACTATATGCTCGTGGCGCTGAACGCCGTTACGGAGGATTTTTCGCCATACTCCCTGCTCGCGCTGCTCCGCCACGAATACACGCATGCGGGATATGCCAAGGCGGAGCTGGAGGCGCTCGCCGGCTCGCTCGAGCGGCGCATCCTCCGCGGCTCGATCGAAATGCGGGGCATGGAGGGGATCCGGGCACGGCTGGCGGAGCTGAAGTCTTCGGGCGCGGAAATAGATTTCCGCGGGCTGGAAGGGCTCCTCGATCGCATGAAATCCATCTCCGGCGGCTTCGGGAAATATTTTTACGCCGATGGCCGCATACCCCTTGCCGACCTGGTCGGGGCGCATGTGGAAATGGTGGAGGGATTCGTCCGGAATGATAGGAATCAGCCGGGTTTTGCCGAAAATCTGCTGTACTCCGGCGACATGGATTCGCAGGTCGCCGCCGAGCTGGGGCAGCTTCTTTCCGCGCTTGAAAAGCTGAGGGGCGACTCCCTCGGCATAGGGGCTATGCCGGCCGAAGCGTACGCGGGGTTCATCTCCGGCTGGCTTTTCGGGCTTTCCGTCCGGCCGACCGCGTCCTTGAATCCGCGCGTGGCGATCGAGAATTCGATAGAGGCGCGGCTGCTTGAGGCCGACCTGTTCGTCATGGCCGGGCTGAACGAGGGGACGTTCCCGACGGTTGCCGCGGACGATCCGTGGATGGGGCGCCCCATGCGCTCTTCTTTCGGCCTGCCGCTGCCGGAGCGCAAGATCGGCTTGTCGTCGCACGATTTCGCCGAGTTCTTCTCGAAGCCGAATGTCGTGATTACGCGCGCGCTGAAGGAGGGGGGCGTCAATACAATCGCCTCCCGCTGGCTTCAGAAGCTGGATGCGATACTCGGCATCTCGGGACTGCCGCTGGATGCCGGATACGCGGATTATGTAACGGATGTCGCGCGCCGGCTGGATGTGCCGGAGAGGGTGGAAAAGGCCTCCCGTCCCGCGCCACGGCCGCCGGTCGCCGCCCGCCCGCGCGAGCTGTGGGCGACGCATGTCGAGGCATGGTACCGCGACCCCTACGTCATATACGCGGGGCGTATCCTGAAGCTGAAAAAGCTGGATGAAATAGAGAGGGAGGCGGGCCCCGCCGATTTCGGCAACATAGTGCACAAATCGCTGGAACAGTTCAAAACAGCCGGGTTTTCATCGTATTCCGACCTGGTCGCGGCGATGTTCAGGAACGCCGCCCCGTACGCCGGGATCGCGAAAATCGATTTCTGGTACGCGAAATTCAAGTCGATTGCGAAATGGTTCGTGGATTACGAGGAAAGCCGGAAGGCCCTCATCTCCGCGACTTATGTCGAGGCCGAGGGCGCGCTTGAAATTTCGGACGGCTTCATTTTGCGCGCGAAGGCCGACCGCATAGATGTTTTGAAATCCGGCGGCGCGGTCGTTTCGGACTACAAGACCGGGACGGCGCCCTCGAAGCGCGAGATAGGCGAGGGCTATGCGCCGCAGCTTCCGCTGGAGGCGCTGATTTTGGAGCGCGGCGGATTCAAGGGCGTGAAGGGGGTGGTGGAGGAGCTGCGCTTCCTGGAGCTCGGCAAGGACAAGGCGACGGTCTATAGCCGAGAAAAGGACGGGCTGGAGACGCTCCTCGAACGCACGCTCGGCAAGCTTTATGAAACCGTGAAGAAATTCGACGACCCGTCCACGCCGTATCTGTCGCGCCCAAATCCGTCGAAGGTCGGCGCCGCGATCGAGGAATATTCGGACTACACCCACCTCGCCCGCGTGAAGGAATGGCGGGGGTAATTTATTGAAAAAACCGGCGCTTCTGTTCCTGAGGCCGCCGGATTATGCAATTTATTTCCATAGGCTATTTTTTGCGTTTATAGGCATCGAGGGCATCTTCTATTGCAATTCTTACTTTTTTCGGCTCGTCTACGTCTATCCAATAAACTTGATTGGTCCCTGTTCCGGAAAATATTATGGTGCCATAGTCGAATAAAGTTCCAAAAACCCCTTGCTCTATATTTACGCCTTCTATTTTTTCCAGTTTTATTTCGCCTGTCATGGTGGATATGATGCCATACTTCAGTAAAATCCGTTTGTTGGTGACGGCCATTTCTATTTTCATGTAATGTAAATAAATCAATGACATAACTATGGGTATGGGAATAAAGAGAATTATATTTTCGAACAGCATTATTAAACTAAGCAATCCTAATATAAGCAACCATGGGACGTAGACCCATTCCGCCGTCATTCCTCGGACTAGTATTTTTTCTCCACGCGATAAGTTGTTTTCAATATAGCTCATGACTCTTCTCCTGTTGTGCTCCGGCGGACATTCCGCTTTTCCCTCTGCTGCTTTATCAAGGGGAAAACGGCTACATCATATCCGCGAGCTTGCCGTAGGCTTCCTTGTCCTCAAGTATCTTCGCCGCGATCGTGATCGGCAGGGCCTGCATTTCCATAGTCGGATATACGGCCGGGCACGACTTCCTGAGGGTTTCGATGTCGTCCTTCGTAGGCTCCGCGAGCTTCATGCGGTTGTCCTTGAAGCGGCCGGCCTTCGCGTTTCGGACGAATTTGTCCGCATCCCCGGTGGCCTTGAAGCTCGACAGGCACACGAGCGGCGCCACGCCGATCCCGTTCAGCGCCGCGCCTTCCGGTGAAAACACGAGCGAGGTCGCAAACGTAGCCTTGCGGTTCTTGTTGATGTCGAAAGTCTCCTCGACCGTGCCCATGCCGAACGTCGGCGTCCCGAGTAGCACAGCGCGCTTCCTTTCGGCAAGGGCGAAGGCGAAGGCCTCCGGGTATCCCTTGGTCGAATTGTCGGCGATGACGGCGACGGGCAGTCCGGAAAGCATGTCGCCCTCCTTCGCGGAATACAGGCTGCCCCCGCGCCCGTCGTGCCGCTTCGTTTTCAAAAGCTCGCCGCCGTCGATGAACAGGTTCGCGGCCTCCATGGCCTCGGAAAATTCGCCGCCCGTCGCGGCGCGCAGGTCGATGACAAGCCCCTTCATGGACGCGCGGTCAAGCCCGTCTATGGCGGCCTTCAGCTCCCTGGCGGCACCTTGCCTGAAATCCCGGATTGCGACGACCGGAATCCCGGGCACGGAGGCATCCGCGGTCACGGACGGCATGATTATCTTGTCCTTCCGGATATAGGCCTCGGCCGGCTGGTTCATTATATAGGTGATATAGTTGAAGTGCAGTATGGCGGTGTTGTTGCTGATCAGCGTCGCCTCCAGCAGTTCCGGCGTGATTTCCGCAACCTTTTTCGAATTTATGTGCGTGATGACGTCGCCTTCGGCAAGCGGGGAAAAGAATGCGGGCGAATTCCGGATTATGCTCAAGACCTGTATTCCGCCCTCGACATGGCGGTATGTGAAGCCCGCGCCGGTGGAGTTGTAGCCCTCCCGGTCCTTTTCGGCGGTTACCGGGTCGGTGTAAAGCGCGTTGTCGTCCAGCGACTTCAGGAGGTAGGTCGCGCTCAGGTGGTATATCTGCTCCGGGTGTGCGCCGCGCACTTTTTCGTTGTTCTCCCTCAGGGCGAGGATGATGTTGACGAGGAGGTTCGACCACGCGCGCCC
>JAISNH010000057.1 GCA_031276335.1 Rickettsiales bacterium | reverse complement strand
TTGAACCTTTCCCCGTTCCACCCCGGCCGACGGATCGTACACACCGCATCGCCAAGCTGGCTACATTCGCGTCCGAGGCGTGGCAGATTTTTTATTGGCAGCCTCGACATGCTGCCGTCCGCATGCGGAAATTTTAATTTCCACTCCGGAGCGTCCCGCGAAAAAGAGTGCCAGGATTAGCGCTAGCAGGCATCTCTCGAGCGTCATGATGCGCCGCGGCGGCCGTCTTTTGGGCTTCTTCCTTTCATTATCCTTATGATTGTCGTTGATGTACATATAGCCGTTGATAACGGCTTCGATAGTGTCGTGCATAATGTTCTCCTGGCGACATTATGCTACTGAATTATGCTATGCTACTTTGAAAAGCTCCGGTTTGTATGTCTGGGCGTCCTGCAGGACGTCTTCGATGGTTTCCTCCTTGTATCCCGTTTTCTTGATTTTTCTGTAAGCCTTGCTCACTATGATCCTCTTGAGTTCCATATCCACAGCCTTCTTCTGTTTTTTCAGCAGCCTGTCCGTGGTTTCTATTATCTTGATTATCAAATCGGCATCCACGTCGCCTGCGGCGGGATCCGCATTCTTTATTTCGTCGTGGCTTATTTTGCCATTGATATACTCGAGGAAGCTGGCCAGGTCGTACCCGAGATAGTCGGCCACGGGTTTGATCTCTTTAAGCTGCCATTCCCTTTGCCAAGGCCCAGATGGCATAATTGTTTTGTTTATAGCGATATAATCAATTCCAGTCGCCAATGCCATTTTCCTTTGGTTTGACCCCTTTTCCTTGAGACGCTTCGCAATGAATTCATATTTTTTCATATAGTCACCGATTCTTAATCTATTATATTTCACTAGCAAATAAAATAATACTGCAATTTTTGCAGTATTTTTTTATTGCATTTATATCGCAAATATTGCAATATATGAAAGAGGGCTAGAATGACAGATAAGGAAATTATAGATTTTTTCGGCACACCCTACAGGCTGGCAAAATTATGCGGCTTTAAGGAACGTATTGTTTATTACTGGCGCAAAAAGGGGGTTATTCCAGACTTGAAGCGTGAAAAAATTTTACAAATAATCAGCAAAATGTCTTCGGGGAATACGATGTCGGCATAGCGAACATGGGTGCCGGCTTTTCGTGGTCTTCTCCGGCACTCTCCCCCCAAACGAAGACCGCGAGTCCGGGAGGGAAAATGAAAAGCAAGTTGAAATCTGCAAAATCGGCAAAGGTGGCAAAAAGCCGGCCGGCGTTTTCCACGGCCGCCCCCAGGCCGGGGCGCCCCCGTCCGCAACCGTTTCTATCCGGCGCGCAGTCTTTTGTCTGGACGCCGTTCGGCCATTCGCTGCCTCCGCCGGGTGTCAAAATCCTGCTGCGCACCAAAAATCCGCCGCGCGATGTATCCGACGTGCATGTCGTGAGCGGAATCTACGAGGGCGGAGTTTTACGCACCGCGCTTGATGAACTTTGCGAGGGCTACGCGCGCGAGGATTTCTCGTTCGCTGCCTGGGCTGTTATAGACTTATAGGAGGGATGAATGGATAAGGGTTTCACGAAAGACTACAACTACATACAGGCGGATCCGCGGCTGTGGAAAAAGGCGGCTCTCAAGAGCTTCCTGAACTACATAGTTTCCCGATGCATAGATCAGGGCGTCATATTCGTCGACACCAACCGGTACATTGCGAACCGCTTCCACATCGGCACCAGGCAGGTCACCCGATGGGTGTCCAAACTGAAGGAGCTCGGATACCTATGGGTCGATGAAAAGGCCGTCTACGACCGCCGTATCAAGTCCTGGGGCAAGGTCAGGAACATAGTAGTGGTCAACGAAACATTGTCCGCGATAATCCAAAGCGAACGCGCAGCCCGCGGAAAACCTCACATAGTCATGCCGGCCGCGCTCCCGTATCCAATGTCGTCTTTTTTTGTGCGCGGCATGACTTTTACGTCGCATAAAACCAGATTCAATTCGAATAATATAATAAATGCTATCCAAAATCTGGAGGAGGCGAATTTCTACCTCAGGGACAAGAGTTATCGGAAAATTTCAAAGGATTTTGAAGTATGCAACGATGTTTTGTACAAACTCCGGCAGATCGAGTTCAACTACACGGATGCGGCAGGATAATGGGAAAATAATGGGAAATATCGCTGAAATATAGGTAAAAATGAAGAAAAAGGGGTGCCAGAAGAACAAGGGGAAGATCGAGTACGCGATAAAGCTGCTCGAGCTTGTCACCGCAACCCCGGAGGGCGTGAATGTCGATGCGGAAACGCGCATGCTCCAGATCAAGGAACGAGTGGAATCCGAGCTTGCCCGGCACCGCGCCATGTACGAGGAGGCTCTCGAGCTTGACGAGCTGGCCGCGCTTGCGGAGGAAAAATGCCAGAGGGAAGCCCAGAAGGAATTGGAGGCGCGGAAGTCCGACCGCGCCGGCGCGCGGCTCGACTGGCTGACCAAGCCGCGGGGCGTGGATCAGGGCACCGGGGCATACGCGCAGTTCGCAAGGAGGAAGGGTTAGATGTCTTTTCCGCTGTTGATAAAACTCGATATTACTGAAAATGAATTATGGCAGCTGATGCTGGCGCACGGGGTGTCGATAGACTCCTGCAACCGGATGCGGAGGCAGGGGATAATATTTCAGAAACACGTGGTACACCTGTTCAATGTGGCCATGAAAAGGAATTTGAACCTGTCGTATCCCGACGATTTTCAGGATATGTCCAAGTTCAAATGACGGCAACAACAAAAGAAAGGAAAAAATATGGATAAAAGATATTTCATCGGCGACCAGGTTTATGTCGCCTACTTCAAGGACGGTTCGTCCGGAGTATTCGAGGGGCGCGTGCGTTCGATCGATCTCGACCCGTCCGGCCGCGTCATATACGAGGTCGGCTCGCTTGGATTCTTCTTCGCCGGGTCGCTGTTCTCCGACAAGGCCGAGTCCGAGGAACACCTTGGCAAATCCGCCGAAACCGCGGCGAAGTTGGCCGCGCTGCGCGACAAGATGGGCAAGCCCGGAACGGACGAATCCCTGATGAAATCCGAATGGGAAGCCATTACGGAGGAGGCCTACGGAAAGCCTGAATTTCCGGAACTAGCGAAGAAATAGGAGAAAAATATGACCGATAACAACGCCAATAAAACACCTGCGCGGGATTTTGAAAAAGAGCTCGCCGAAACCGAGAAGAAGCTCGCCGAAACCGAGGGCAGGCTGAAGGATGCGATAGAGAAGCTGGAAAAAACAAAGAATAGCCCGGTCCACCCCTCTGATATAAGCCGCGTATCCGACAACTCTTCCCTTGTCGACAACGCCCTTATCGACAAGGTCAAGCATTGCTTCCTGCACGGCAAGTCGCTTCGTGCTGTGAAGGAAACCTTGAATTTAAAGGACGCGGACATTGCGCGCCTGGCATCCATGGATGCCCATTTGAAAAGCGTTTTGGACGAGCGCTTCTCCGGCTGGAATACTGGAAAGAAGTAGGAGTCCGCATGCCGCATCACGCCAACAGCACGTCGTTCAAGAAAGGCCATGCCTTCAGCCGCGGCCGCCCTCCCGGGTCGCGCAACAAGATGACGAAGGCGGTCAAGAACATTCTGGATATGACCGGAATCCAGGACGACCTCCTGTCCGACGTGCTGACGGTGTACCAGTCCGTGGGCGGCAAGATGCTTCTGGACCGGCTGGCCAACGAAGACCCGAAGTATTTGACGCGCCTGATTATGGAGATTACGTCGAAGCGCCTTGCATCCAAGGACAATGCACCCGCGTCCCCGGTCTTCAATATGAATTTCTTCAGGGACGGGAAGGTGCCGGTGAAAGAACGTGATGGAAAATGAGGTAAGCATCAGCTCTCCGGGACTGCCCCTGCTGCCGCACCAGCAGGAATTATGGGAGCCGTGCGTAAGCCCGGGCTTCCGCGGCTGCTTCAAGAAATGGCACAGGGGGGCGGGCAAGGATGTCGAAGATTTTTCAATCATGGTCGACTGGGCACTCCGCGTGCCGGAGAACTATTGGTATATTTTCCCGGAGGCCGCGCAGGGACGGCGCGCCGTTTGGAACAACAAATTCCCCGACGGGCGGCCTTATCTGTCCCTTATACCGGGACCTATGATAAAGTCCAGGCGCTCGGACATCATGCTTGTCGAGCTGTGGAACGGATCGACTATCCAGATACTCGGCGCGAAGGACATAAACCGGCTCCGCGGCGCGCGCCCGTTCGGCGTGGTAATCAGCGAGTACGCCTACCATTCCCCGCTTCTTCTGCCGAAGATAATCCTTCCAATGGTGATTATGAAAGGTGGCTGGGTGCTGTGCAACACCACTCCCATAGGGCACAACCACGCCTATGACATGCGCCTGGCGTTCGAGAAAATGGGGGATGGCTACTACACGTCGGTCAAGACGATCAAGGATACGGGCATGATAAGCGAGGAGGAGGTCGAGCGCCAGATCGCCGCCGGCCTCATCAGCCGGGAGGACGCGAACGCCGAATACTACTGTGCCGAGGAAGGCTCGGTCAAGGGAGCCTACCTCGCCGAAGCGCTGCGCAAGTCCGGCTACGGGCAATTCCCGCACGACCCGTCGTACCTGGTATATACGCTGTGGGACTTGGCCGCCGGCCACGATTCGGAGGTCATCTGGTTCTGGCAGTACATCGACAGACGCCCGCGCTTCATCGACTACTACGAGGGCACGGGCATGGCGACGCCGCACTACGCCGGCGTGCTGAAGGAGCGGGGCTACGGCTACGGCATGCACTTCCTGCCGCACGATGCGGCGCATAGGAAGGACGACAGCGGATCAAGTTTCTCGACCACGACGGTGGAAAAACTCGCCAAGCTCGACATCCGCAACGTCGAGGTCATACCCCGCACGTCGTCCGTCCTGCTGGACATCGACAAGCTGCGTGTCATCCTGCCGATGTGCGACTTCGACCGTGAGCATTGCGACTACGGCTACCGCTGCCTTCAGGAATATCACGCGGATTGGAATCCGCAGCTCAACCTGCCGCGGGACACGCCGAAAAACGACTGGGCTGCGCACGCGGCATCGGCCATGCGCGGGCTTCCTGCGGCGCTCGACTACGTAAAGGGTATCCGGGGCGCGGAGGATTCCGGCGATACCGCCCCGGGCTACGACAAGAATCTTGATTGGTGGAAAGGCTCCGGGGAAAAAGCCGAATACGAATCGGTCATTCCTTCCGACCTTTCGGAGCTGCTGAAATGAAGGATGTCGACAGGTTCATAGCCAAATACGTCCCGGCCGGGGCCGCCGAGTTCGGCCTGGATGAAAAACGCCTTGCCGAATGGGCGCGCCGCGACTGGGAGGTATCGACGGTACGCGAGTACGCCTGGGGGTTCTTCTGTTACCGCATAATGGACAACATGTACGGGGAAGCGACGATGCTGGTCGTGGCCCTGTATGTCCTGCCCGGATCGCGTACGTTTAAAAATATGTCGCAAATTTTCGACATTTTTTGCGACGTCGCCAAAGCGTCCGGAGCATGTTATATTGAAACAGGAAGCTTCGTGAATGCGAAGTACAACCGGCTTCTTGCCCGCATGGGCTGGGAGGCGAGGATATTCAGGAGGAAAACAGATGGCTGATCCAGTATCGTGGGTAACTATTATCGGCGCCGCCGCCTCATCCTACGCGGTCTACGATGCAAAGAAAAAAGGGGATGAAGCCGCCCAGGTCGCAAAAAAAGAGAGGGATAGGATCGAGGAGAGCAACCGCAAGGCGTACGACCGGGAGGTCGCGCGCGAGACTAACCTGCTGATGAATGCCAGGGAAAACCTTGCGCCTCTTTCCGGCGCCGGCTCCACCATGACCGGAGCGGGCGTCCCAAGGAATCCGCTGATACCGAAAGGAGATATACTTGGCTAGGCTGGCGATAGAGGAAATAATGAAGGGCTACGAGAAGGGGAAGTCCGAGCGCGACCTTTTCCTTTCCATATACGAGCCTGCGTACAAGTACGGATTCCCGTCCCGGTACGGCGCCATATCGCCCGGCAACAGGACGCCGTCGGCCGCCGCGCGCGAAGACATATTCGACACCTCTTACGAGGATGCGTGCAAGGAGGGATCGAAGACCATACAGTCGTTTCTCTTCCCGCCGAACACCGACTGGATAGGGTTCCAGGCGGGAAAAGCGTTCGACCGCGCGCCGAAATTCAAGAAGGACGCCGCCCACCGCCAGCTGGAGCCTGTGGCCGAGGTCATGAACCTGTTCAAGGGGCAGTCGAACTTCGACGCGGCGGCCTCGCCGTTCTGCGACGATCTGATGGTCGGGCATGGATACATGGCTCACCTGGAGGGCACGTACGAGAAGCCCATAAACTACGTCACCATACCGTTCAACCAGATCGTGCGGAAGGTCGACGGATTCGGGGAGTCCTGCTGCTACTGGAGGGAATGGGAGGTCGAAAACGAGTTCGTCAAGGAACTGTGGCCGGCGGCCGACTATTCGTACGAAAGCGGCAAGGGCGGCCAGAAACATGCCTTCATATACTGCTGCTACCGCGACGACAAGTCCGGCCGGTGGCGCGAGGTCGTGATATGCCGCGACGGAAAGGACGGCCGGGATGCCCGCGCGATATTGGAACGCTCGCACCTGTTTTCCCCGATACAGGATCTGCCGTGGGAAATCTCGCCCGGCGAGAACTACGGCCGCGGGCTGGCCCTGAACGCGGTGGTGAACGCCCGGCGCCTGAACAAGTTCAGCGAGTATTCGCTGAGGAGCCTCGCCTTCGACCTTCCGATGTTCCTGGTGCGCGACAATTCCATAGATTTGAGGAAATTCAAGCCGTACCCGGGGGCCGGCATAAGGGTCAAGAGCAACGAATCCACCAATCCGTCGATAGCCCCGCTACAGCTGGGCAACCGCGGGCACGATCTGGAGCAGTTCCACATGGACAGGGTCGATATGTCGCTCAGGCGTTCGCTCGGCGCCTCGTCCATCCCGAACATGCCCGTTCCGGGGGGCATGACGGCCACCGAGGTGTCGGAGCGCATAACGGAGCTCTCCCGGTTCCAGTACACGGACTACGGCCGGATGATGAACTACATACAGGGCGGCATACAGCGCGACTTGGAGATATACCGGAAGTTCGGCTACGTCCCCGAGCAGATAGACCCGAGGAGCTTCAACGGATTCGGATACGCGATAAAGGTGCACACGCGCCTGGCGCAGATGCAGAAGTCCGGGGAATACGAGAACATGCTGCGCATCACGCAGATGTACCTCCAGCTTGACCCGTCGGGGCAGTACGCGCGCCGCCGCTTCAAGTTCGACGAGCTGACCGGAGACCTTTCCGGCGGCCTGGGCATGCCGCAGAAGTACATCAGGACGATGGACGAGCTGGAGGAATACGACCGAAGCGTGGCCGAGGCGCAGGCGGCGGCAAGCGCGGCTTCCGCGCGGCAGAGCGTCGACGTGTCCAACGCGATAGAGCAGGGAAAACAGGAGGCTAGGTCCAATGCAAACATATGATGCGGATCCGAAAATCGAGCAGAAGCTTCGCGATGCGGAGTACGTGCGCCAGGTCTTTAGGGAATGCTTCCTGTGCCCGGCGGGCCGGTTCGTCCTGACCTACCTCGCCCGCGCCTACGGCATAGGGGACATGGTATCCGATCCCGCGGGCTTTTCCAGAACCCTTTCCGGCGATGCCGGCGGGGTGCATTTCAACCTCGGCCGCTTTGCCGTATTGTCCGACATAGACGACCTGGTTGCGACCGACGATAACAACGAAAACGAAGGAGATGAAAATGGCGAATGAAAACATATTGGACAACGCGCCTCCGCAGTCCGGGGCGCCTGGCGAAAATAATCCGCCCCCTGCCGGCGATGAGACGCATGAGGGCGGGGATGGCGCGCCGGAGGGCATTCCGGCCGAACTGTGGGATGCGGACAGCAATACGCTCATCGGCGACAAGGTGGCCATGCACCTGAAGGCCTTGTCGTCCGAGCGCGACAGCTTCAAGAAGCAGGCCGACGATTTCCACCGCAAGTACAGCAAGGCGCATAACGCGCCGGAAAATGCGGACGAATATGCGAAAGGCTACGCGCCGCCGGAGGACTACAGGCCCGTGCTCGAAGCCAAGGATACCGATATGGGCAAGTTCGTATCCGATTCCCTGTCCGCCCTTGACAAGTTCGCATACGAAAATGCCCTTTCGATCCCGCAGGCGGAAGCCGTGAAGAACGAGTTCCTGCGCTTTTCCAAGTCCATATGGCCCGACCAGTTCGCCAATCCGGCGGGCGATCCGGCCAAGGCTGCCGAGGCGAAGGCGAAGGCCGAGGAAAGGTATAAATCGGAGATCGAGAGCATACTCGGACCCGAGTATGCCGACGTGCTGCAGGACAACGGCAAGTTCCTCGAAAGCTACGGCAGGCTGTCCGACGGCGAGCGCGAATGGCTGAAGGAGGAGAGCAAGTCCAATCCTAAGGCTGCGGCGGTGGTTTACCGGCTGCGTTCGCTGTTCGAGGGCTCCGGGTCCGCCATGCCGGTGCACGGCTCGTCCGGCGCGACCGGTCTTGCCGACGACCGGACGCTGAACGCGCGTATACAGGACATGATAAAGGGCGGCAAGGAATACGGCGATCCGGAAATACAGAAGATAATCGCGGATCGCCTCAAGGCCGGTCGGCCGGTAGAATTCCAGCTGTAAGAGGCATGCATGGCGTCTATAGAATACATAACCAGGAACGATACGGCCGCGTTCGTATTGGAATTCGAGAACTCGGACGGCTCCCCCATGGACTTGTCCTGGGACACGGTGCGCCTTATCGTCAAGAAGGACCGGCAGGCGCCGGACAGTTCCGCCGCGCTGAAGGCCGAATGGATACACCCGGCGGGGTGCCGGCTGTTCCACGAATTCACGCCGGAGGAAACGGCTGCTCTGGCCGAGGGGGAGTACTGGGGCGCCGTGAAAAAATATTCGGACGCGCAGGGGGTGCAGCGAGCCTTCGAGGTCGCCGGATTCAGACTGATAGTCAACAAGGGGGTGTTCAATGGGTAAGGTGTTCGTGAAAGTGACAGGCGACAACCTGTATCTTCAGGATTTCCGGATTCCGGGAAAGGATCAACGCGCCGGCAAGGTTCCGGCCTTCGACTCCGATGGCAACCTCGAGACCTCGATCGACAGCGAAAACCTGATCGACATAGACGCCTCGGTGAAGACTGCGGTTCAATCCGCGGCCGATGCGGCGGCCGACGCCGCGCATGCCGACGATGTTGCGGCCGGCATCGACGCCGTTTCCCCGTCGTTCAAGCACCGGATGACCGGGGTTCGGCTCGACGCTATTGGCAGCTCGGAAATAACGCTCGGGGAGGACGGGCTCCTCCATATCCCGGAGCTGAAGCTGCTGTTCAACAAGACGGTGTACTACGGGGACAGCGTCGGGGACTTCGAGCTTGTCGACATCCCGGCGCAGTCGTTCGCGTGCCAGGCGCTTCCGGGCGCGGCCTCCCGGGTGTTCTTCCTGGTGGCAAACATAGACGGTGCGATCTCGATGCAGGCCGATCCCGTGACCGCAGCCATGGGGGCCTCCAAATGCCTTTTGGGCTCGGGGTTCGCGCTTTACGACGCGGACGGCTCGTCCTGGAGCTTCCAGGCCGGCAGCTGGAAATACATGCCCTGGCTTGTGATAACGGGGGCGGATGCGCGCATGTCCGGTGCGGTGACGCTGTCGCACGCGCTCGTGGTGCCGAAGGCGGATACTAGCGTGAAGCTGACGGAGTTCAAGGCCATGGCGGAGGGCATAAACGCCGCGGTTCCCTCCTATCCGTCGGTTATGGAGTTCGGCGCCTCGGATCCGTGGCTGTTCAAGTATCTGTATCCGGGATATGACGCGGGACAGCCCATGCGCTCGGCCTTGGACGGCAGGGCTCTCTACGACCTGGATTCCGGGACATTGCAGGAATCGGATGCGGAGGGCAAATACGCGGTCTATGTTCCGTTTGTCACGCCGACCGGCCAGGGCATAATCATAGTTCCGCAGGGGCATTACGACGCCGAGGCCGGCTGGGACTGCAATTACAATTCTATCGAGGAGGTGGTGCTGGCCATACCTGGGATGTCCTACGACCTGACGGGGCTTTCCACGCGGCTGATACCTCTGGGAATATCATTCGTGGTCAGGGTCGGCAACATAGGTCCTAACACGTCGGCGGGCAATTTCACGCTGGCGGCCGCGATCCCGAACCAGTTCGCCAGCCAAAGCGCCTCGCAGCTGGGCATCAGCTCGCAGGCGCGCGCCTTGGCGCCCATACCGCAGTTCGGGATGTTTGCCTACGACGGCACGCTGTCCGACATGGGCGTTCGCGGAACCGGGGTTTATCCCGCGGCCGCGCAAATAAGCAAATCCATGTTCGGCGCGTACGCGGACAATCCGATCGACATACTGGAGGCGCAGTACCAGGGCGGCACGCCCGGAACGATAAGCCTCGGGGGGCTGCAGTATGACTGCGTATGGTCTGGCGCCTCGGCCGGCACGGGCAGGTGCTTCGTGTCCATGTCGGACTATAACTCTATCGGACGGACTCCCGAACTAATCTGGGGGCGCCAGGACGGCGAAACCTACTATACGCCGAACTATTTCGACTTCGGCGAGCTCGTCGAGGAAAAAACCGGGATAACCGGCGAGGGCTTCACGAACGGCTGGTATCGAAAATACAAATCCGGCTGGGTGGAGCAAGGGGGCTTCGTAGGCTCCGGCACCGGCTTTACAACAGTTGTCCTCCCCGTTCCAATGGCCAATGCCGATTATAATATTCAAAGAGATTGGAATGGAGGAAAAAGCGCCGCTTTCGCGGCAGCGGATTGGGCTACTGCGAACAAAACCGCCACGACTTTCATAATGAACGCGGCCCAATCGTCAAATGTCAAAGGCGGCGACTGGCTGGTCAACGGCATGGCGGCGGCCTCGCCCGCAGTCACCAGGCGCCCGTATTTCCAGATTGCAAGCGGCGGCGTGGACAACGCGGCCGAGGTTGCGGCCGCGGCGGTTGTTGCTGATGTCGCGGCCCTGAAGGACGCCTCGAACCTGACGGACGCGGGCAAAGCGGCGGTGTGCGGGCTCCTCGTGCCCGACTACAGCCGCATGGAGGCGCGAACCAAAGGCATTACCTATACGGCGCCGGCTCCTGGGTGGATGCTCTTCTGCGACAATATAGCCACCGGCACAGGCAATGCGCAAATTACTATCAACGGCACCCAGCTGTTCGGCACCAACACTGGCGCCGCGCCGGGGTACCCGCTGTTCGTGCCGCTACTGCTCAAGGCGGGCGACACGTACAATGTGACCGGCGGTTCGGGCGCCATAGGATTTTATAATTGGGTTCCGTGCAGTGGAGTGTAGGAGGCAGATGAGCTACAAAACGCCTTTTCTGACGAGTTCCGATACCTTGTTGGCGAACGATGTTTGCCAACGGCGCCCGCGCGCGCGTAATTTTTCAAGCGTCGAGGCTTCGAGCCTTATGTATGTGCCGACGCGCGGAGACGGGGATTTCGGGCGTCCGGGGCGTCGGGCGGCGCCGGCAAGCCCAGGCGTCATATCAGGAAAATCCTTCAGGTCGTCCGCGGTCAACTTGTATGCCCTGCCTTTGTTTTTGGACAGCATATCCGGAGTTATCTTGAACTTCTTCTTGGCCTGTTCAGGCGTCATCTTTACAATGCTCATAATACACCTTCCTTTCTTTCCGGCTGGCGCGGCGAACGGAGATTATCCGACGGCGCAGCGGATTTTTGCGCGGGACATATACGGCTGCCATAACGGCTCCTCCTATTTCTGCTATGGCGAGCACCCTGTCTTCCCCGTCTATCGATGCGGGTATCTCGACGGCATCCTCCGCCTCTATAACCCCGACCCCGTGGCCAAGCTCAAACGGAGGATGCTTGAACTTGTTCAGGATGTTCTTCTCGCCGTCCCATTCGTAAATCATATAATTATTGTATATCAAAAATTATCCAATGTCAACCATAAAGAAGGAGGCATATGATGGATAAGAAACGCAAGACATCTATATCGTACACTTTGGGGGCTATCCTGCTTGCGGCCGCCTCGGCGATAGGCTGGGTAATATCGGTCGAGGTTAGGCTGGCCGTAAGGGCGAGCGAGGCTATCCTGGTGCGGGAAAGCATGCACCGGATAGAGGAGAAGCTTGACAAG
>JAISNH010000107.1 GCA_031276335.1 Rickettsiales bacterium | reverse complement strand
TCGGCCTCCAGCTCGGCCCGGTGGTACTTGATCTCGGATATGGCGGTGCTGCACTCGTCCATGTCGGAGGCCAGCTTGTCCAGCTGGTCCATGCCTATGAACGAGGTGACGGCCGAGGCCGCCGACGTGCCCCCGGCAACAAACGAGCCTACCGTCCGTACCGTGCCCAGCTTGGCGGATTTCTTCTGCTCCGGCGAAAGTTCGGTTCCAAGTTCGTTTTTGGCATCGCTGATTTCTTGCAGGGCTTGCCTTACCTTGGAAATGTTTTCCGGCGTTATGCCGCCGCTTTCCCGAATTTCAAGTATGGTATCCACGCCGCTTTTGTTCTTTGCGATGCTCTTGTCCAGGTTGGCCTTCATCACTCCGGTCACGAGAGCCGTGCCGGCCGCAAGCGTTCCGACCCCGCTGGCCGCCGTCGAAATTCCGGCCATTATCTTCACCTGGTCGATTTTCCCGGACAGACCGGTGCAAAATTCCCGCGCCTTTTGCTGCGAGAATACGTATCGGCTTTTTATTTCGCTGATCGAAGCAAGCGCATCCTGTCCGTTTATGATGAATCCTACCGCCACTAGCATGCTTGCTGAAAATTTCCTGCTCATTTACCATCTCCTTATTGCTATTTATTGCTATTTTTAGATTCTTCCACGCAAAAGACGAATTCGCCTTTGGTGAAATTGGGCTGATACCGTTTAGCTTGTTCGACAATAATGTCGACCAAGGCAGGGCAGTTGGATATGTATAGTTCACCCAAGTCACTCTTACCGGTTTCTATCGGGCAACCTTCATAAGGGAACTCTTTCAGCTTTGACAGGTCGAAATCTACGGCACGGCACGAAATGGATTCGGAGGTAGATCCATTCAGATCAAAAAATAAATCCGGACATGAGTAGCCCTCGCCCTCTATTTTCCACCAGCCGGAATAGCCACCACCACCCCTTGCCCTGTAGCAGTCAATGTGTGACATGTCGCGAAATTCGGAGAATGTTGAAACTATTTCAAATATGTATTCGGTAATTCGCATTTTCGAGCCGCCATCCCAAAAGTCGCCGGTTAGCTTAGTTTCCAGCTCTTTGACTTGCGGCAGGTCTTTGTAGCGCGGGCTTTCCATAAGCATCTCAGCGACTTCCAAGGTGGCCGAAAGAGTTTGGGCTTCAATTGCCTTTACCATGATTTTCGAGACTTCTTCCCTGTGGGCGGCGGTCGCGCGCTCATCCTGCAACGTCTTGTAGGAATCCTCTATCACTTTTTCCAGGTATTTCAATCCGTCCTTTCCAACACACTCTTCATCCATTATATCTTGAGTATTGCTTCCATGATAAGAACCCCTTTGCCCCCGTGGAGGATTAGTCCCGTCCGCATCGCGTAATTTCCCTATCTTATCCCATATATCCCGGCATGTCGCCTCTAGTATTTTGGCTTTTTGGGATAGTTTTACCTCCTGCCCCAATGCATGTCCCGGCATTCCACCCAGCAAGGCAAATGCCAAGGCGGCGGCGCTTATCGTGGTTTTCATACTTTTCTCCTTTGTGGTTTCCATGTTCCACAAAGAGCGGGGAGTTCAAAGAATCATAATTAGCAATGACCTCTCCAGCCTTTAGGATTTCTCCCTGTACATGCGCTGAAGACTCCCCGTGGAATACGGGGATATGAGGTTTAAGTGTCATATCGGCACTTGCTAATTACGAAGGCTTCGACGCCTCGGCACCCTTTATGGATACGGTGGAATTATATACCATTTCCGCACCGCGTACAACAATTATTTTGGAATTCTTACGCCTTGCCCCTCAATACCTCGGCTCCCGCCACGACGTCGATAAGCTCCTCGGTAATCTCGGCCTGGCGGCGGGTGCGGTATTCAAGGTTCATCGCATCCAGCTGATCGCCGATGTTCTTCTCGGCGTTCTTCATGGTCATCATGCGGATGAAATGCTCGGCGGAAAGGCTTTCGGAAATAACCCTGTACACCCCGATGAACAGCAGCTCGCGCACGAAGGCGGACAGGAGCGCGGGACGCTCCGCCCGGTGGAACGGAACGTTCTTCGACGGCCAGCGCCGGGCTCCAAGCGAGCGCAGGAACCTCTCATCGACCGGAAGCAGCCGCGTGGACTGGCTCTTGAAGCCGTCG
This sequence comes from Rickettsiales bacterium, assembly GCA_031276335.1. Lineage (GTDB taxonomy): Bacteria > Pseudomonadota > Alphaproteobacteria > Rs-D84 > CACZYB01 > JAISNH01. The sequence continues at coordinate 13,698 of JAISNH010000107.1, read as the reverse complement.
CCCTCCCTCCTGTTGTGGAAAATGTACACGCGCGCGGGGGCGTCGGCCGGGCTGGAATTCCCGCCGCGCGAAAACCCGCCGGTCAGCTCGCCCAAACGCATTATTATCTTCTTGGCGACCGACGGAATCATCCTGGCCGAGCCCGGCATGCCGAACAGGGTGTCGATGTCGCGCCCCTCCGCAACTATCTTCGCCGACAGGCTTTTCCCCGCGGCGAGAAGAGTCGCATCCGAGGCCCCTATTCCGCGGCGCGAAAGGAAGTCGAAGGCGTGCAGTACTACCTGCTTGTTGAAACGCCCAACCAGCCCCTGGTCGGAACCGACGATTAGGGCGAGCACCTGCGGCGCGTCCTCCCGCGGGGGAACTAGGCTTGCCGGACGCTCCTTCAAGACGCCCTCGAGCGCGAGCTCGACGTTCCTAAGGTAGGCCGAGCCGGCGGCAGCGGAGCGCGAGTAACCCTCCAGGCTGACGGTCGCCAGCGTCTTCATGCCGGACACTATGCCCTTAAGCGAGTTCGTGGTTTTAATCCGCCGCTTCAGTCCCTCCAGCGTCCGCATGCTATCCTTTCCTATATTTGGCCGCGACCCTGGCCGCGAGCTTCTCGATATCGCGCCTGGTCCCGGCGGCAAGGGGGGCGCCAGAATCGATTCCGGAGAGCTCGGCACGCAGCTCGCGCGACGCCCGCGCAAGCAGCTCGGAGTGCAGGGGCGCGATCCTTTCCAACGGCACGTCGTCGAGCGCGCCGGAGTTGACCGCGCATATCGCCACGACCTGAAGTCCCGCCGGAATGGGCTCAAGCGCCGGCTGCTTCAGCGTTTCGCGAATCCGCTCGCCGCGGGCAAGCGAGCTCCGCGTCGCCTCGTCCAGCTGCGTGCCGAACTTGGCGAAGGCCTCCAGCTCCTCGAACTGCGAATACGAAATCTTCATGTCGCCCGCGACCGCCTTGTAGGCCGGAAGCTGCGCCTTCGAGCCGACGCGGGAAACCGAAACCCCGATGTCGACGGCCGGAATAACCCCCTTGGCGAACAGCGCGCCGGTCAAGAAAATCTGGCCGTCGGTAATGGAAATCAGGTTGGTCGGAATATAGGCGGAGATGTTTTCGGCCTGCGTTTCGCAAACCGGCAGCGCGGTAATCGAGCCGCCACGCTTCAAATGCGTCGCGCGCTCCAGAAGCCGCGAATGGATGTAGAATATGTCGCCCGGATAGGCCTCGCGACCCATGGGGCGGCGGAGCGTCAAGGAAAGCTGCCTGTAGGCCTGCGCGTGCGCGGTCAGGTTGTCGTAGACGATCAGCACGTCCTTTTTATGCCGCTCCATGAAATATTCGGCAATCGAAGTCGCGGCGTACGGCGCGATGTACAAGAGGCCCGGCTCCTCCTCGCCGCCGGCGGCCATGACGACAGTATGCTTCATGCAGCCCTTCCGGCGCAGGACGTCCACGACCCTGGCCACGGAATCGGTACGCCCCCCGATCGCGCAATAAACGCATATGACGCCGGTATCCTTCTGCGCAAGCATGGCGTCCAGCGCAATCGCGGTCTTGCCCGTCTGCCGGTCGCCGAGTATCAGCTCGCGCTGGCCCCGGCCGATGGGGATGACCGCGTCGATCGCCTTTATCCCCGTGACAAGCGGGGCCGCGACCGCCGCGCGCTCTATAATCGGGGGGGCGGGACGCTCTATATCGTACCGTTCGGCCGCCTCGATTTCCGGGCCGCCGTCAATCGGCTCGCCCAAGGGATTGACCACGCGCCCCAGAAGCCCGCGCCCGACCGGAACGTCGTTCAGCCGACCGGTCCGCGCGACCCTGTCGCCGGCGGATATGCCGCTTGAGGAGGCGAGCATCGCGATGCCGGCGGTTTTTTCGGCAAGCCCGATCACCATACCCATGCGGCCGCCGACCTCGACAAGTTCGGACATGCGAACGGAGGAAAGCCCGGAGGCCGTGACCACGCCGCCCGCAACCTCCACCACGCGGCCGATTTCGCGCGCAACGGGACGGGGACGGGTCCGCCGCGCCGCCGCCCTTGCACCCCTAAGCGCCCCCCTTACAGTTTCCTTCAGCATATTTTCCTATCCCTTTCGTTTCACGGGTTTCTTCAAATCCATAGCCGAGGCGATCGCGGCGTCGAGGTTTTCGCCGAACCGCGCCAGATACGCGTCCATACCGAAGCCGATGACAAGCGAATCGCAGACCAGCTCCAGCCCGCAGAGGATTTTCCCGTCGAGGCGGAAGGCGAGCCTTTCGATCTTCCTTCGCCCCAGCAGGGAGGCAAGCGCGCGCCAGATCCTCATGCGTTTCGCCGCGCCGATCCTGAACGACGACACGACGGCGATCTTTCCGGATTCATCGTAATAGCGCCTAAGCTCGCGGAGCTTTTCCACGCGCCCCTGCTCCAGCCGGGAAATGAAGCTTTCAAGCACCGCCTCCTCGACAGAGGCGCCCGCCAGGCCGGACAGCGCGGAGGCGACGGTATCGAAAATAGTACGGCCGGCGATCGCGGCGACGGATTTTCTCAGCGCCTCCCTCTCCTCCTTCAGGCTGCCGTCGAAGGCGCGCTGGCGCGACTGCATGGCGCGCCTGAACGACTTGAGCAGCTCCCGCGACTCGGCTTCGGCGGCCGTCCGCGCGGACTTCACGGCCGCCTCCCTTTCTTCCTCCAGCATGGCGCGCTCCGCCTGAAGCGCGGCCCTTTCCGCCTCGGCCTCCCCGGCAAGCCTTTCCGCCTGCCGGAGCCTGTCGGATATCGCCCTGTCGCGGCGCTCCATCGCGGAAAGGACGGGATGGAACAGGTAGCGCCGAAGTATCAGAACCACGATTACGAAGTTCAGGATTTGAAACAGCACTGTCGTCCAGTCGATGCCCATCTAGCCCCCTACCTTGCCGCGTGCTCGACCGCGTAGTTCCAGAACGGGTTCGAGAATATCAGTATCATCGCCAGCAGAAGCGCGTATATCGCGCAGCTTTCCAGCATGGCCATCGACACGAACATCGTGTTCCTTATCCCGCCGGCCTCGTCCGGCTGCTGCGCCATCGAGACGAGCGCCTTTTCCACGACGCGCCCCTCCGCCACCGACGAAAACAGCCCGCATACCGTAACCGCGAGGCCGGAGGCCGCGATCGATGCAACCGCAACCCATATCATTCCTGTATCCATTTCTTTCTCCTTTCCTTGTTGTTAAACCCTTTGCAGGCGGAGCCGCTCCAGCTCCTCCCTTTCACTATCGGTCGCCTCGCCGAGACCCGCGCTTATGTACACGGCGGCGAGGGTCGCGAAAATGTACGGCTGTATCGTGCCCGACACCAGCCCGAAAATCCCCATCAGCCCAGGCAATACGAACGGCGCGAAGGCGAACAGCATCCCGACCAGCATCTGCGCGCTCATAACATTCCCATACAGCCTGACGGCAAGCGACATACCGTTCGAAAGGTCGCCCAGAACGTTTATCGGCAGCAGTACGAACACGGGTTCGAAAAACTTCCCGAGATAGCCCCCCAGGCTTTTGCCGCGAACGCCGTAGAAAACGACCGAGCACATCACCACGATCGCAAGCGCGGCCGCCGTCGAAAGCGAGGCGGTCGGCGGCGCGTACCACCTTGTCCCGCCCTCGACCGGAAACGGAATCGGCAGAAGCGCGCTCCAGTTCGCAACCAGTATGAACACGAACAGGCTCATGACCAGATACAGCACGCCGCCCGCGCGGCGCCCGGTCATGCTCTCCACCTGGTCGCGGAAGAAAATCACCACGGCCTCGAGAGCGCCCTGCATCCGCGTCATCCTGAAATCCGGCGAAAAATTCCTCGTCACATGCCGGAAGAACACGAATATGAAGGCCATGACGATCCACGTGCCGGCAAGCGTCATGCTGACGTCGAACGCGAACGCGCGCCCGAACAGCTTCACGGGCAGGCTCGCCACGATTATGTCATCGGGATTCATGTTCACGGCGCACCCTCCATATCACGACTATCTTTCCAATCACAAATCCCGCAAGCCCGGCAAGCATAAGAGGCCAGCCGCCCCCAACCGCCCCAGCATGCCTGAGCGCGACATACGCGGCGCACCCAAGGACGGAGAGGCGCAACAAAAAATCCAAGCGCGCCCGGGCGGCGCTTGAGGCGCCAGCGGAAGCGCGGCGCGCGCTTTTCCAGACGGATCCGAAATAGGCGAGCCCGCACGCAAAACCCGAAATGGCAAAAGCCGCATACATCATCTCCGCCCCCTTCCTATCTTCCTGTTCTCTCCGCTTATCCAGCGGCAGGAGTTGTACGCGCCGACGGCCAGCCCGAGCATTATGAACAGGGGGGCAAGCCGCACCTCGCTTAAACCGTACTTCCGGTCGAGCGTAACCCCGAGCCAGGTAAGGAGCGCCGTCGGAACGACGATGTTCCACCCGACCAGACCCAGGAAAGAAAAAGCGTACCATACCGCCTCCTCCCCGGGGTCCTTCCTGCGGGCGCGGCTTTCAATCTTTCGGCAGACGAGACGCTTCAGCTCGGAATCGGAGCGCGCGTTCCTCCTGTGCCGTATGCTTCCCTTCCTTTGCATCAGCCCTGCTCCTTCAGCTCAAGCATAAGGTGCGCGATGCCACCCTCCAGCGAGGCCAGCGCCATCTTCGTCTTTATCTCGCCCTCGTCGAGCTCGCGCTCGTGCCGCTCCATCTCGCGCCTAAGATCGGAAAGCGATTTACCCCGGACGGCGGCATGCGCCGAAACGGCAACCTTCCGCCCAACCTTGGTCAGAACGCCCTCGTCCAGGCCGAAGAAAACCTCCTCCCGCCCGCGGCGGAACGAAAAAATCGACACCGACAGCGCGGACACATAGTCGCCGTGGCGCGGCAGTATCGTAAATCCGCCCTCCAGCCCCTCGGCCGACACCGAGTCCACCCCGTCCACGCGGACGATTTCCAGAGGTGTGATTATTTCAAGCTCCATCTTCATTCATCAAATCCAAAATTACGGCGTTCGAAAATCTCACGCCTATTTTGTATTATATCATATGCGTTGCAAATCCGGGCTAAGCCCGCCTTTGCAACAACCCGGATATCAGCATGCAATACGTTCATTTCCTCCTCCTGCGCTTCCTGATGTCCGCCTTGACCTCGGAAATGCCGCCTATCATATAGAACGCGGACGGCGGGACCTCCAGGAACTCGCCCTCCAGAATCCGCTCGCATCCGTCTATCGTGTCCTCAAGGTCGACCAAGCGCCCCTCGGTGCCGGTGAACTGCGTCGTAGTCACGAACGGCTGGGTCAGGAAACGCTCCAATTGCCGCGCCTTCACGACCGTCTTCTGGTCGTCGTCCGACAGCTCGTCGTAGCCGAGCATGGAAATTATATCCTTCAAATCCTCGTAGTTCGCAATAGTCATCTTCACGTTCTTCGCGACCTCGTAGTGCCGCCGGCCCACGACGGATTCGGACAGCATCTTCGACGAGCTCGCGAGCGGATCGATCGCCGGGTACAGGCCCTCGGATGCCATTTTCCTCGAGAGCACGACCGTCGAGGTCAGGTGCGTGAAAATCTCGGCCGTCGACGGGTCGGTAAAATCGTCCGCGGGGACATAGACCGCCTGTATCGAGGTAATCGAGGCCGCGGCGGTCGAGGCTATGCGCTCCTCCAAGGCCGCGATGTCCTGCGCCAGAGATGCCTGGTATCCCACGCGCGAGGGAATGCGGCCCATCAGGCCAGCGACCTCGCTGCCCGCCTGAACGAAGCGGAAGACGTTGTCTATCATGAACAGGACGTCCTGGCGCCGGGTGTCGCGGAAATATTCGGCTATCGTCATCGCGGCCTCGGCGACGCGGAACCGCACGCCGGAGGGCTCGTTCATCTGGCCAAAGACCATCACCGTCTTGTCAAGGACGCCGGCATCCTTCATCTCGCTGTACAGCTCCTCGCCCTCGCGCGAACGCTCCCCTATGCCGCAGAACAGCGACACGCCGTCGTACCGGCCGAACATCGCGTCTATCATCTCGGTAATCAGCACCGTCTTTCCCGTGCCCGCTCCGCCGAAAAGACCGGCCTTGCCGCCACGCTCCAGCGGAGTCAGGAGGTCGATCGCCTTTATCCCCGTCCTGAAAATCTCGGAATCCACCCTGCGCTTCGTAAATGCAATCGGCGAATTGTGTATCTCGCGCAGGCCGTGGATGTTTTTCAGCTTTCCGCGGCCGTCGATCGGCTCGCCCATGATGTTCAGCATGCGCCCCAGAACCCCCGCGCCCACCGGCATCTTCAACCCGGCCCCGGAATCCGCCACGGCGTCGCCGCGGGCAAGGCCCTGCGTGTCCATTATGGCAAGGCCGCGGACATGATGCGCGTCGACGTGGTCCTCCACCTCGATCACCACCTTTTTTCCGCTTTTCCCGCGGGAATCCGCCATAGCAACAAGCTTGTTATGGATCTTCGGCAGGCGGCCGCGGAAATATACCGTAACCACGCTGCCCTCTATGGACACTATCCTGCCGACCGTGCCGCCGGCGCGCGTTTCAGACACCTGTTCCCCCCTCCGTTATTCCTTGACCCAATGATACAATTTACGCGGAAGCAGGTCAAGGGAAAGTTTGATCAAATCCGGGATTCAAGATCCAAGAAAACCGCGGCGGCCGCGGATGCGGGCGCGCGGGCGCTTAAATCCCGCTTGCTTTTTCCGCATTATGATATTATCATTGTCAAACAAGGAAAGGGGGGCGGGAATTGAAAAAAATCGACGAGCAGAGATACCTGTGGATCTTGCGGGCGATCGGCGTGTTCGCCGCGCTTTCAATCTTCCTCAACATCATCCTATTGGCCGCATTCTACAAGGTCGCTCCAAGCGAGAAAATAGAGGCCTTCCTGATCGAGGCCGACGACGCGGACAAGCGCATAATTTACGTCGCGCCCGCAAGCCTGTCCACGAAAGCCGGAACGATCGGCAACACGATAGCGGCGAACTACATCGCCAAGTACGCAATCGACCGCGAAAGCCAGTATGCCGACCGCGCGAAGACCATGGCGCTCGTCGGGCCGGATTCCGACGTCGCCCTGATGTCCGAGCCCGCGATGTACCAGCAGTTCCTGAACAGCCCGGAATACGCGGAAAAAATCTCGAACCCCCAGCGCAAAATCATCGTCGCCTCAATCGACCCGGAAAAAGTCCTTTACATGAGCAGGAACGACTATTGGGACGTGACGGTCGATACGACCTCGATGGATGCGAACGGGCTGAACCACTCCAAGGGCCGGAAAAAGCTCCGGATAACCGCCAGGTTCGCAACCGCGGACATGAAGAAAAGCGGCGGGACGGCCTTCAGGAATCCCCTGGGGTTCACAGTCACGAAATACGAATACGACAAAACCGCGGAATAGAAAATAATGCTTGTATTATTCATACGAACGAGGCTAAAATAGGCGTAGGACAAGAGGGCGGAAAGAAATGAGAAAAACAATTGCGATCGTGATCTGCCTCGCGCTGGGATTCGCGCGCGGCGCGGACGCGCAGGACGTGCCGAACCCGGGCGTCGGCTTCGGGACCCAGTCCGCGTGGGACAATCCGATGCAGAACATGGGCGAAGGCCAAAGCCGCCCGGGATACCAGAAAATACAGTGGGAGCCCGGATCCGTCATGCCCGTGAAGCTGCGCGACGGAATGCTGACCGTCATAAACTTCCCGGAATGGGAGACAATCAAGGACGCCTATGTCGGGGACAAGGATTTCTTCGACGGGCGCCCGGTCGAAAAGAACACCTTCATGATCTCGCCGGTCGACGGCCGCGCCATGGCGGACACCAACCTGTTCATATTCGGAAACTCCGGCAACAAATACGTATTCTACCTTAAATCCGAGCCCTTGAATTCCGAAAAGGTCACCGCATCGGTCGTCGACGTGTCGGTGCCGGTACGATACCGCAAGGGCGGAGGCGCCGGCGCGGCCGCCGCGGGCGGCGGCGGAAACTTCGCCTCGATGAAATCCATAATGGGCGGGCAGAGCTACCGCGAGACCGGGGACAACGACTGGGAAGGCGAGGACTTCGGCTGGATAAAAAGCATAAACGTCGATCCGACGGAGTTCCGCTTCGACCTCGACGTGTTCGTGCCAAATCCAGACGACTATGTGATCGCGCCCGAGCGCGTGTGGCGCGACCAGGTGTTCACATACATCGATTTCGGCGAAAAAGCCCTGAACATGAACCAGCGCCCCGTAGTTTCCCTCCTGGTCGAAGGGGGCGAAACCCCGGTCGGATTCAGGACCGAGGGGCCTCAAAGCCGCCTTATCGTGGTCGAGGCGATCGGCGACCTGGTGCTTAGGAACGGCCAGAGGATAGTATGCATAAAGCTGCGCTCGAAGCCGTACCTGCTTTCCAATCCGCCGCCGCCCCAGGACCTTATCGCGGTTTCGGGCAGCGCGGGCGCAACCGCCGCGGGCGCCGCCGCGCCGCAGTACGGAAACGCCCAGATGATGCAGGCGCCGTACGCTGGATACGACACTCTCAACACCGGCGCGTACGGATACCCGCAGGCGGTCGACCCGTCTATGGGATACCACGGCGGATACGGTATGGGAGGAAGCTACTCGCCGGAGGAAAACGAGGCGATGTACAACGCCCTGCTGCCGAAGGGAAGGACGAACGCCAGCGTGCTGCCGAACCACTACGTGCCGCTGGTCAAGCAGAGTTCCATGAACGTGTCGGTCGAAATATACAAGGGCAAGTCGGTGGTCGAGCTGGAGAACAAATGGCTGGCGCTGACCGAGCAGTTCCCATGGCTCGACGAATACACTCCCTTCTATTCGGTCGAAACCTCGGGCGTGGACGAGATAGGGCTGCAGCGATACTACGGCGGCGAATTCTACCGCCTGCGCATAGGGCCGTTCAACCAGATAGACGTGGCCAACGAAATATGCCAGAAGCTGTCCCTGCACAACGAGCCATGCTCTGTCGTCAGAACCCAGTAAAGGGGGGCGGCCGATGTTCGAATTCCTGAAACTAAAACCAAAGAAGGCGCCCGCCGTACCGGCCGCGGAGGAAAACAGCGAAAGCCTTCCGGACGAGAAGAAAAGCCAGTCCGAAATACAGACGCGGCGCACCAACTACGTGCTGGTCGCGCTCGGGCTCGCGATGCTGGCCGTGTTCGTCGTGGGCATAAACCTCGCCTCGAAGAACAAGGGGCAGGCCGACGAGATCAAAAAGCTGGCCACCGCGGCAGAAGGCGCGGTCGACGCCGACGAAATCAAGAAGGAGGTGATACAGACCTTCACCTACGTCAACCCCGTGCTGTCCACCAACCCGGCGCAGATCGCCCTTCCCAACGCGCATGTCGGGGAGGAGTCGTTCCAGGCGATACTATTATCCGTAGCCAACACGCCGATAAAGATACTGGACATCTCGCCCTCGACCCCGATCGACGGGCTAGCCATCGACAACACCTGCACCGTGAAGGAATCTATCACGCCCGAGGTCGGGTGCACGATCAACCTGTTCTGGACGCCGTCGAAGTCCGGGAACATGAACATATTCCTGCAGGTCGAATACAACGACCCGGAGGGCGAGGCGGGAAAGAACGACCGGGACAATCGCGGCAAGGTGCGCCAGTTCCAGATTCCCGTATCCCTGTCGGCGCAGGCCCAGGCCCAGGCCGAGGACGCCCCGGAGGAAGACGAGTTCTACGACGAGGAATTTTACGAGGAGGAAGAGGACATCGAGGAGGCAGAGCCAGAGCCCGCCGCCGCCGCGCCCGCGAAATCCGAGCGAACGGTCTATCCGGACGACTGCAAGAAATACGCGAGCAAGGCATACGACTTCTCCGGGATGTTCATCGGCTGGGTGCAGTCGAACAACGACGTGTTCGCGCCGAACTGCTCGAAAATCGTGGGCGTGCTGCAGGAGGACGGGATGGTGCTGGAGACGGGCACGGGGAAAATACTCGGCAAGGGCATGGTGCGGAACAAGAAGCTGGCCGACGAGAAAAGGCTTTCGCTGGTGCTGCCGGAGCTGGCCGGCGTAATGGCCGCGCAGGGCGCGAACGACTTCAACCCCAGCTTCGACGAAGTGTGGAGCAACCGCATCGCCGTGAAAGTGGACGGCGTCCTGCCGCCGAGGGATCCCCCAGCCAACCCGGACGGATCGGCCGGGGACAGGTACAAGGCCGTCGACCCGCTGGGGATAATCTCGAAACAGAAAAACGCCATGGTGCCCTTCACGATAATGGATGAGAAACAAGTTTCATCAGGGCCCAAAGACGAGCGCTACGTGCTGCGTCGGGCGAAACCCATACCGGCGGTGCTGGCCCGGCCGCTTTACTTCAACGGTGCCAGCGGCAGCGATTTAATTAGCGACAAAGCCGGCACCGGATTTGAAAATTGGGCGGTCGATTCGGTGGCAGTAGTAGAGCGCAACGTCTATGGCAGCGACGGACGCACGATAATAATTCCCGCAGGTTCGCAACTAATCGGCCAGGCGACTCCTCCTGAAAATGCAGGCGTAAACCAAATTGAAAAAATAAATATAGAATGGCTCAGAATAATAAGGCCGGACGGCGCGGAATTCAATCTTGAAACCGGCGGCATCTCTTCCTGGTCCGCAGACGCGCAGGGACGCTCCGGCGTGCCGGGCAAGAACGACACCGAATACATGAGGCAGCTGATAACGAACCCCCTGCTGTACAGCGTATTGCCGGTCGCGATGGAGGCCCTGTTCCCGTCGACCTCCAGCTTCGTCAACCGCGTGCGCAGAAGCGACGGGACGTATCAAGTGCTTGACACCGACGAGGAGGGCTTCAATGCCCTCAACAGCGAGAAGTCGGGAGATGAGTCGCTTACCGACTATGCCTACGGCCTCAACGACACAATAACCGACGTGACCCTGTCGTCCAAGGACAAGATGAAGCTGGAGGTGCAGCAGAACTGGAAATCCGTGGCGACCAAGCTTATGGAGCAGACCATGAAGCGCGGCATACCGTTCACGGTGCCGGCCGGAACCCGCATAATGGTGTTCCTGCAAGACGACGTCATGCTTCGCATCGACGAAAATATGGAAGGCATGTTCGGCGGATCGCAATACGAAGGAGGGGGGGGATAACATGAAAAAAATTCTGGCGATTTTCATTTTGTTTTTCGGGGCGTATGCCTCCGCGGGCGCGGCCGAGTTCATGTCCGCGTTCGAGGAAATCCCCCTTCAAGACGGCCTTAGCGAAGAGGAGCCCTTCTCGTTTGACACCGAGGAGGCGCGCATAATCGAGCAGTACGTATCGAGCCCGACCCTCAAGAAATCCGAATTCGTGAAGTTCTATGCCGGCACCCTGCCCGCGCTAGGCTGGAAGCTTGCCAAGCAGACGGAAAACTCCCTCTCATTCCGCCGCGAGGAGGAGGAATTGGTGCTGTCCATCGAATCGGCCGATCCCCTGGTGGCGCGGTTCTCGCTCCGCCCTTACGGAAAATAGCCGCGGACTTCACCTATTTCCCCTTGCAAAACCGCCAAATCTTTTGTATCATGCCGGGGACTATCAAAACCTGAAAGGCCGTTCAAATGAGAGTTCCGAAATTCAAGCTGTTCACCGTGCTGGCGGTGCTGGCCGCATCGATAATCCTGGCGCTTCCGACCTTCCTTCCAATCGAGCGGCGCATGCGCCTTCCGGCATTCATGAGGGACAACGAAATCTCCCTCGGGCTAGACCTGAAGGGCGGCGCCTACATCCTACTCGAGGCGGACACGGATGCCGTCGTCCGCGAGCGCTATTCCATACTGAAGGACACCGTCAGGAAGGAGCTGCGCGGCGACAGGGAAAAGAACGTCGCGATGATCCCGTATTCGAACCTGTCCGGCTCCTCAAACCTCGTCACCGTGAACATCAAGAACGAAGCCGATCTCGCGGACGCTCGCAAGCGGATGCGCGCCGCAACGAACAACGAAATCGAAATCGACACCGAGGGGAGCCGCCTGAAGCTGTATTATTCGCCGGCGCAAATCGCAAAAATCAAATCCGACGTGCTCTCCAGCTCAATCGAAATCGTGCGCCGCAGGGTCGACAGCCTGGGCAACAAGGAGCCCTCGATACAGAAGCAGGGCGACAGGCGCATAATGGTGCAGCTGCCGGGCGTGGACAATCCCGACCGCGTGAAGGAGCTTATCGGCAAGACCGCGAAAATGACCTTCCACCTGGTCGACGAGGAGGCCATGAAGACCGGGCAGATCGCGCTCGACGACGAAGTAATCGACGGCGTCGCAATCAAGAAGCGCGTCGCCGTGTCGGGCGAAACCCTGACCGATTCCCGCGTCGCGTACGACGGCAACACCGGCGCCCCGGCGGTCACGACCGTGTTCAACAGCCTGGGGGCGCGCGAATTCGCGCGGCTTACCTCCGACAACGTCGGGCGGAGGTTCGCAATAGTACTGGACGGACGGATACTTTCCGCGCCCACGATACGCGAGCCCATCACCGGCGGGGTCGGCCAAATCACCGGCGGATTTACCACCGAGCAGGCGAACGACCTGTCCACGATGCTGCGCTCCGGCGCCCTTCCGACCGAGCTGACCGTCGTAGAGGAGCGCACGGTCGGCGCCGGACTCGGCGCGGATTCGATACGGAAGGGCTCGTTCGCAAGCATGCTGGGACTAGCCCTCGTGCTCGTCTTCATGGTCGCGACCTACGGGCTTATGGGCGTATTCGCAGACATAGTGCTGAGCTTCCTCATAGTCCTGATATTCGCCGGTCTAGCGCTGACTGGCGCGACGCTGACGCTTCCCGGGATTGCGGGAATCGCCCTCAACATCGGCATGGCGGTCGACGCGAACATCCTGATCTTCGAGCGAATGCGCGAGGAAAAGCGAAACGGAATAAGCACGATACGGGCAATCGAAAACGGATTTTCAAGCGCGTTTTCCGCAATCATGGATTCAAACCTGACGACTCTGGCATCCGGCCTGATCATGTTCCAATTCGGCACAGGTCCGGTAAAGGGATTCGCGGTCACCCTCATCATGGGGATACTCGCCTCGCTGTTCACGAACATAACCGTGCTAAAGCTGATACTGGAAACATGGGCGAAAAACGGCAAGACAAAGACGATAGAGATATAAGGGAAACACAATGACACTTACCGACCTGACGGCGACGGAGGCTTCGGCGGCCCTCAAGAGAAAACAAATATCGGCCAGGGAGCTCACGGCCGCCTACATCGAAAACATGGCACGCCACAGGGAGCTGAACTGCTATGTCACCGAAACTCCGGAAATCGCCATGGCCGCGGCGAAGGCCGCCGACGAGAACATCGCGCGGGGAAAGGCGAGGGAGCTGGAGGGCCTGCCGCTGGCAATCAAGGACCTGTTCTGCACGAAGGGCGTAAGGACGACCGCAAGCTCGAAAATGCTCGCCGACTTCGTGCCGCAGTACGAATCGACGGTCACGGAGCGCCTGTTTTCCGCCGGCGCGGCAATGCTGGGCAAAACAGCCCTCGACGAATTCGCCATGGGATCGACCACGCGCACGAACTATTTCGGCGAAGTGCAAAATCCGTACAGGCGCCGCGGCGAAGTGCTGGTGCCCGGAGGATCCTCGGGCGGAACGGCGGCGGCCGTCGCGGCCGGACTCGCCATCGCGGGAACGGGATCGGACACCGGCGGATCCATACGGCAGCCGGCGTCATTCTGCGGACTGGTCGGGCTGAAGCCGACATACGGCCGCGCATCCAGGTACGGCATAGTCGCATTCTCATCCTCCCTCGACTG
>JAISNH010000102.1 GCA_031276335.1 Rickettsiales bacterium | reverse complement strand
AAAAATCAGCGAGCTCAAGTTCTGCGTTTCCTCGGCGAACAGGTCGAGGCTGTCGGCGGCATCGGAAAGCTTCTGCATGCGCTCCATGGTGCAACCCTCGATGCAGCGGCCGGTGAAGGAATGGTACAGGATCACCCCCTGGAAATCGCCGTCCCTGACGGCAAGGCGGAAGTCGGAGGGGACGGATACCCGCCCCTTCGCGTCTATTTTATTTTGCACCGTGCCCAGAAACAACGCCATCGCCACCTCTTTGATAACCTCATCTTATTATGGCGCCTTATGGTTGTCAATGACAAAATAATGGATTTCAATGGCAAAATATGCCTAATTGCTTATAAATGCCGATAAAATTCCTATTATGCAAATAAAAGCTTCGATTTTGCATTTTTTTACTTGACAAGAGAATCGGGATGGTTCATAAATAGTGGTGTGAAGGGGTTGGACAATAAAAAGGAGAGGCAAATGGAGAGCAAGAACAAGACGGTCCTTATGACGGTCATCGACGCCATACTCGAAGACTTGGCGTGGGTGAACAAGAACGGCGAGACGGTATCGCTGAAGGAGGCGCTGGCCAAGAACATCCGCAACGGAAAGCGGGGCGGAATCGAAATGCTGGCGCGCGACGAGCTCATCGGCGCATACACCTCCATGCAGATACGGCGGCAGTCCTTTTCCGAGCCGACGCAGGGCATGGCCGACAGCGAAATCGCAGACCGGCTGAAGCTGTTCATATTCGAAGATTCCCGCGAGCAGATGCTGCGCCTGGAATCGGAACTTGGAACGGCCGGAGCCGCGCGAAAGACCGCGTAGGGCGCATCAGTTTTTCTACGGCAGAACCCCTGGTCATAAGATCAGGGGTTCTGCTATCGGTTATTGGCAATGCCGGCGCGGAGGCGTCGCGGGAACGACGGGGGCTTCTGTCATTCCACGGCTTGACCGGGGAATCCAGGTTATATGAAAGACCTTTTCGCCACCTGGATTGTCGGGTCACGCCCGACAATGACAAAGGATTATTTTGCATGACGATGGATGCCGGCCTTCCCGGCATGACGATTGATTTCAGGGAGGGATGAAGCAGAAGACCATAACAAGGCTTCATCCCGTAAGATTCCCGCTTTCGCGGGAATGACGCGGCGGGAGAGGCAAATTCCCGGACGAGCCGGGAATGGCAACCTCAAAAGCTTCCTCCATTTGCACAGAAACTGTTGGCCAAATCCCGAAGAGTCACACCATTCGAACCGGTATCCGAGCAGTAGTTGCTGCCGCTGTAGTTGCTGCCGACGCAGCCGCCATGCGACTGGGACAAATCAAGCACGCAATCACCATTATAATGTAATTTACAATATATAAAAGAATTCGAACGATTGAAGTAATTATTGCCGCCAGCAATAGGTCCTTGGGTATAGCTAGGACACTTAGTACAGCTAGAACTGCTAACAATGGACTTATAGCCACTAGGGCATATTATCGGCGATGTACTTCCTTGAGGGCAGTAATGGTCAATCGGACATTCAGTAGCCCTGCCTTCCAACGGGCAATACTTTCCCCCCGGACAGGTCTGCGGCGCGGATGCTCCAGACGGACAATACTTTCCGCCAGGGCACGTAATGCAGCTGCCCGCCATTATATTCGGCTGATACGTTCCGTACGGACACGGCTTGCACTCCGTCGCTCCGGCCGCGGCATAAGTCCCCGCCAGGCACGGCATGCACTGTACGCCCTGCGCCCCGGCGGAGGTTGATATTGTTAATAGTGATATTATCGATAATGTAGTTTTCTTCATGATTTTTCCCCTTGTTTATCTTTTTTATCCGACGATGGATGCCGGCCTTCCCGGCATGACACAGCCGGATTAGTTGATTGTTATCGTGTACATTCCAGACGGACATGTCGTCCCGGCCGCCATTACCCCATGCTCGTCGGTATTGCCCAGCTTGTAGCTTCCTGCCGGGCAAGTCGCGCCCTGCGGCGCATACGTTCCGGCCGGACATCCCGGCCCCTTATGCACATACATTCCAGTCGGGCACTTTATGACGCATTCCCTAAGTCCGCTGTCGTACATCAGGTTGGCTCCGCACTTGCACTTGCCGTCCTTATATTCGGCCAGGAACGGCTTGCTGCATCCGGACTCGCACTTTGGAATGCAGTAAGTTTCCAGAGCCTTGTCCAATGCATCGAAGTTGCCCGTGGATGCGGCAGATGTCCCCCCGCTTCCGCTAAGCAGGCTTATCAATACAATCATTATTGTTTTTTCGTGGTTCATTTTGTTTCTCCCTTTTTCAATTGCACTTCGAAAATCGAAGCGGGGAGTTTCATAAACCATTACTGAATGGCACGGCGTATTCGTGCGACTTGCGCAAATGCACCAGAAGCCTTATATAACCGTACTCCCCAATGGGGAAACGGCTGTATTTTAACGAGATTGCACTCGCCAGTAACGGGATTATGAAGTCCCAAGACAGGCCTTCCTGCCTCGATTCCGACAATATACCACTTTCGCCCCGTTGTAAAGCGGAAAATGCCCGGCGCGCAGACGCCCTTATCCGGAATTGCCATAAAAATCCTTTGCCAAGGCCGGCGCGGCATGCTATAATCATACCGTCTAAGATACAAGAAGGATTTCAAAATGTTCTACAGCTTGGTTTCAAATTGGGACGGCATATTCAACCTGTTCCGCTATATCACCTTCCGAACCGGCGCGGCCCTATTGACCTCGCTTTTCATCTATCTTCTCTTCGGCGGGGCGTTCATCCGCTTCATAAGCGAGCGCTTCCGCCAGCCCATACGCGAGGAAGGCCCCGAAACCCACCTTAGGAAGCGGGGAACCCCGACGATGGGCGGCGTCCTTATCATCGCCGCGATATTCGCCTCCGCGATGCTGTGGTGCAACCTGTCCAGCGGATACGTGTGGATCGCGCTTTCGACCATGCTGTCCTTCGGCCTTATCGGATTCATCGACGACTATATGAAGGTGGTGAAGGGCAACGCGTACAGGGGGCTTTCCGCGCGCATACGCCTGAGCCTGCAGTTCGCGATAAGCGCGGCCGTGTGCTACGGCATATACACCATGATGCCCAACGAGTTCAAGACCGTAGTCGCGGTGCCGTTCTTCAAGAACGTGCTGTGGGACATCGGAATATTCTATTTCATATTCGTCGCCTTCGTAATAGTCGGAACCGCGAACGCGGTCAACCTTACCGACGGAATAGACGGACTGGCAAGCATAACGTCGGCAAGCTCGTTCCTGGTGTTCCTGCTCGTGTCATACCTGATCGGGCGGGCGGACTATTCCCTCTACCTGTTCATGCCGTACGTGCCGGGGGCGGGCGAGCTGACCGTGCTTATCGGCGCGATAATCGGCGCGATACTGGGATTCCTGTGGTTCAACGCGTATCCGGCGAAGATATTCATGGGCGACGTCGGATCGCTTGCGATCGGATCGATGCTGGGCGTGGCAAGCGTGATTACGAAGAACGAGCTCCTGCTGCTCATCACGGGGGCGATTTTCGCGGCCGAGGCAATCTCGGTAATGCTGCAGGTCGCATCAATGAAGCTGCGCGGAAAGCGCATATTCAAAATGGCGCCCATACACCACCATTTCGAGCTTCTCGGCTGGAGCGAGCAGACGGTCGTAATCCGTTTCTGGATCATATCGATAATACTCGCGCTGATCGCCCTGTCCTCGATCAAGGTGAGGTAGCGCGATGATAAACGGCCTGCTCAACAAAACCGTCGCGGTGTTCGGACTGGGACGAACCGGAATGGCGGTGGTCCGCGAGCTGAAGCAGCGCGGCGTGCACATAATCGCCTGGGATGCGAAGGAGGAGCTACGGCGCGAGGCGATGGCCCTGGGTGCGGCGGCGCAGGACCTGATGACGCTGGACTTCAGCTCCGTGGAGCTGCTGGTCATCAGCCCGGGCATAGCGCACACGCATCCCGCACCGCATCCGGTCGCCGAGGCCGCGAAAAAGGCCGGCGTGAAGATCGTTTCCGACATAGAGCTTTTCGTATCGACGTACAGGGAGGCCAAATACATCGGAATCACGGGAACGAACGGGAAATCGACCACGACCGCCCTTATCCACCACATCCTGAAATCGAACGGCGTGCCGGCGGAAATCGGCGGAAACTTCGGCATTCCCGTCTTCGACCTGCCCCGGATGGCCGGCGACGGATACTATGTGCTGGAACTTTCGAGCTATCAGCTGGAGCTGACGCCCTCCCTAGACCTGGACATAGCCGTGCTCCTAAACATCACGCCGGACCACCTGTCGCGGCACAACGGCATGGAAGGATACATCGCGGCGAAGAAGCTCGTGTTCCGCCGCGCGCGCAAGAAAAACGCGACCAACGTCGTGGCCGTCGACGACGAGAATACGCGCAAAATCTTCCGGGAGCTATCCAAGGACTCCCCGGCCGGCGTCAAAAACATCTCCGTGTCCTACGAGCGCAAGGCCGAAGGCGGATACTATGCGAACGCGAAGGGAATCCTGTTCGACAACACCGGCGCCGAGGCGCGCGAGATCCTAGACCTCAGGCAGCTCGACGGGCTGAAGGGCAAGCACAACCGGCAGAACGTCGCCGCGGCCTTCGCCGCATGCCGCAGCGCGGGCATAGCGCAGACGAAAATCGCAGCCGCCCTGAAATCGTTCCGGACGCTGGACCACAGGATGCAGACAATCGGGAAGTTCGCGGGCGTGACGTTCATCAACGATTCAAAGGCGACGAACGCCGAATCCGTGAAGCACGCGCTCGATTCAATGGACGACATATACTGGATACTCGGCGGGCGGCCGAAGGAGGGAGGCATAGACATCCTGCGCCCCCAGCTGGCGCGCGGCAACATAAAGCGCGCCTTCGCAATCGGCGAATGCGAGAAGCAATTCTACGCCGCAACGAAAAAGGACATACCCTCATACCGCTGCGGCAGGCTGGACAAGGCGGTCATGAAAGCCTTCAAATACGCCCTGAAGGACATGAAGAAGGGAAAGGCCGCCGCGCCCGCGATACTGCTGTCCCCGGCGACCGCGTCCTTCGACCAGTACAAGTCGTTCGAGGAGCGGGGCGAGCACTTCGCCCGCATTTTCGAGGATATAAAAAAGAAATACAGGGACAAGTTCGGCGATGCTTGAAAGAACGGACGACAGCCTGCTGGCAAGATGGTGGTTCAGGATCGACAAATCGATACTGTTCGAAAGCCTTTTCCTGATTTCGATAGGATGCCTGCTGGTGTTTTCGGCAAGCCCGTATTCCGCCGCCCGCGCAAGGATGCCGGACGCCTACTACTACGTCAAAAAATACATGGCCTATTTCGGGCTGGGGCTGGCAACCCTGCTCGCGGCATCAATGATGCCGGGAAAGAACATACGGCGCATGTCCGTGCTTGGCACCGCGGCGGGATTGGCCGCGCTGCTGTCCACCCTGTTCTTCGCCGCGACGAAGGGCGGCAAAAGGTGGATCCCGATCGACGGGTTCAAGCTGCAGCCCTCCGAGTTCCTGAAACCCGTCGTCGCGGTCGCGGCCGCCATGATGCTGGTCAGGATAAAGGAGCTGTCCAAGGCCGGCGACATCCGCAGAATGAAAAGATGCATCGGCGCCCTTATCGGCATGTTCGCCGCCATCGCCGCCATGCTGCTGATGCAGCCGGACCTGGGAATGACGCTGACCTTCTTCGCCATACTGTTCGCCGAGGCGTTCGTGGCCGGGCTGCCGTGGAAATGGACGGGGCTTCTCGTCGCCGCGCCAGTCCTCCTGGTATCGGCCGCATACTTCACGATCCCGCACGTCGCAAGCCGAATCGACGGATTCATGGCGTTCGACGCATCCGCCACGACGCAGCTGGGCGCGGGCATGCGCGCCATACGCGAGGCCGGACTGTTCGGCGGGCACGCAAACAACCTGAAAAGGGCCATACCCGACGTGCACACCGACTTCATCTTCTCGGCAATGGTCGAGGAATTCGGCGTGCTTCTGGCCATACTCGCGGTCGGCATATTCTTCATGCTGGGCGCGCGCATACTATCGATGCTGAAGGCGAAAAAGGATCCGTTCACGATATACGCCGCGTCCGGCATAACGATGTACCTGATGTTCCAGGTGTGCGTGAACCTCGCCTCGACCATGGGGCTTATCCCGACAAAGGGCATGACACTGCCGTTCATATCGTACGGCGGATCGTCGTTCGTATCGTCGTGCATGGCCATCGGAATCGTGCTCGCACTTCTGGGCGAACGGACGGAAAGGAATGCGCATGCAGACGAATAGGAAAGCAAGGGCGGTAATCGCGGCCGGCGGCACGGGAGGCCACCTGTTCCCGGCGGGCGAGGTGAAAAAAGCCCTGCTGGACAGGGGGTTCGAGGTCTATCTTATCACGGATGCCAGGGGGAAAAAGTTCGCGCGCGGATTTACAAATATACGCGTCATCACCGGCGGCCAATGGAGCGGCGAGGGATTCTGGCACCGCCTGAAAAGCCTGGCGAAGCTTTCCGTCGGATTAGCGCAGAGCATGTACCACATGCTGAAAATCCAGCCGAAGGTGGCAATCGGCATGGGCGGCTACATATCGGTGCCGGTCGTGCTGTGGGCGTGGATGCTCCGCCGCCGGACAGTCATACACAACGCGGATGCGGTGCTGGGCAACGCGAACATGCTGCTGGCCAGGTTCGCGGACGCCACGTGCGTGTCGTTCGAAAACACGAAAGGGATTCCGAAGGGCGTGAAGCCCATCGTAACCGGCCTGCCCATCCGCGAGGACATAAGGAAGGCCGCGGACGCGCCGTACGCCAGCACGCGCGAAAAAATCTCGATCGCAGTCATGGGCGGCTCGCAGGGGGCGCAGATATTCAGCTACGCCGTGCCAGAGGCAATCGCGATGCTGCCGCCGGAGATACGCGAAAAGCTCTCCGTGCGCCAACAGGTGGTCGAGGAGGACGTCCGCGCCGTCGAAACGCTATACGAAAAAATCGGCGTGAAGGCGGACATCCAGAGCTTTTTCCCCGATCCCGCCCCTATACTGGCCGGATGCAGCCTGTTCATAGGGCGCGCGGGCGCCTCAACCGTGCTGGAGGTCGGAACCATAGGCCGGCCGGCGGTCTTCGTGCCGATAAACCACAAGGACAGGCAGCAGTTCCTGAACGCCTCGCAAATCGCCGCGCGCGGCGGCGCGATGATAATACAGCAGTCCGAATTTTCAGCACAAAGCCTGGCGCGCGTCCTCGCCCATATATTCGAAATTCCGAATTTGCTTGAAAATATGCAAAAGAAGTCTAAAATCTTCGATGTTTCAAACGACGCGGCAAAACGCGTGGCCGACATCGCCGCACGCACTATACCGCTTTGAAGGACCATGAAATTGAGCAAACTCGACCTTAAAACAATGCCTCGCGACAAAAGGTTCCACTTCGTGGGAATCGGCGGAATCGGCATGAGCGCCATGGCTGAGGCCATGCACAAGTGGGGCTTCGCGGTGCAGGGCTCCAACGACGTCATGAACGAAAACATCGAAAGCCTGCGCCTGCGCGGCATACGCGCCTTCATCCAGCACGACATATCTAACCTTGACGGCGCGGACTATGCCGTATTCTCGTCCGCGGTGCCGCCGGACAACATCGAGATCGCCGAGGCGAAGCGGCGCGGGCTTCCCATAATCGCGCGGGCGGAAATGCTCGACACCCTGATGGGGCTGAAGAAATCCATCGCGATATCCGGCACCCACGGAAAAACCACCACAACCGCGTTCGTCGGAATCATGCTGGACGCCGCGGGGTTCGATCCGACAATCATCGACGGCGGCATAATCAACCGATACCATTCCCACAACCGCATAGGCGGGGGCGAGTGGATCGTGGCCGAGGCCTGCGAGGCATTCGGCAACCTGAAGCACTTCAACGCCGACATCGCCGTCGTCACCAACATAGATGCGGAGCACATGGAGTTCTACAAGACGTTCGACAACCTGAAGAACTATTTCCGGGAATTCATCGCAAGGGTGCCGGACGACGGGCTGGTCGTCGGGTATGCGGACCATCCGGCCGTGGCGGAGCTATTGGCCGAGTTCAAGGGAAGGAAAAACATCGCGGCATACGGGCTTGAAGCCGGCGACATAACCGCGCGCAACATCAAATTCAACGCCGGCGGCACGACGTTCGACGCGGAATTTGCCGGCGGCGGCGTTCTGGCCGGGCTACGGATACCTCTGTTCGGCGAGCACAACGCCCTGAACGCCCTGGCCGCGATCGCGATCGCGCGGTTCCTGAAAATACCGGACGCGAAGGTAAAGGCCGCTATGCTGGAGTTCACCGGCGTGAAGCACCGCTTTTCCAAGGTGGCGGACACATCCGGCGGAATCCGGATATTCGACGATTACGCCCACCACCCGAAAGAGATCGAAACGACGCTGGCCATGGCGCGCGAGGTTGCGGGAAAATCGAAGATATTCGCGATACTGCAGCCGCACCGCTATTCGCGCCTGACCAACCTGTTCGACGGATTCGCGCGATGCTTCGGCGCGGCCGACCGCGTAATCATAATGCCGGTGTACGGCGCGGGCGAGCCGGCCGAGGGGATGAAAAATTCCGACGATCTCTACAGCGCGATGAAGGCCGCGGGCGCAAACGTGCTAAAGGTCGGCCACTTCGACGAAATCGCGCCCATAATACTTGCCGACGGGAAAAGCGGCGACATGGTCGTATCGCTTGGCGCGGGCAGCATAAAGAACCTTATCTACGATCTGCCGGCACAGATGGAAAGCGCGAAAAAATGAGCGACAGCACAATCGACGGCCTGCCAAAGGCGAGGGGCATGCTTGCCGAGCGGTTTCCGCTCGCGCCTCTCACGCGGTTCAAGACCGGGGGCGAGGCCGAGGTGTTCTTCGCCCCGGCCGACATCGACGACCTGTCGCGCTTCCTGAAAAAGGCGCCGAAGGACATGAACGTGCACGCGCTGGGCTTCGGCTCGAACATCCTTATCCGCGACGGCGGGCTGTCCGGGATTACGGTGCAGCTGAAGTCCGAGCGGTTTTCGGCAATCGAGCACGACCCGGACGGGAAAAAGCTGAAATGCGGGGCGTTCGCATCGAACATGGCGATCGCGAAGCTCGCGCTGGAAAAATCCATTGCCGGAATGGAATTCCTGTTCGGGATACCAGGATCGATCGGCGGGTCGGCAATCACGAACGCCGGCTGCTGCGGCGCCGAGCTGAAGGACATACTCGTCTCGATCGAAACCGTGAACGCCCAGACGGGCGAGAAGGGAGTCATGTCCGCGGCGGAATGCGGATTCGGATACAGATCCTCGCTTATCCCGGCAGGCCTGATAATAACCTCCGCCACCCTGGCGGGCACGGAGGGGAATGCCGCCGAAATCGAGAAAAAGATGAACGCCATACGGGACAAGAAGGACAAGTCCCAGCCGACCTACACGAAAACCGCGGGCTCGGTGTTCAAAAACCCGGAAGGCAGGCTCGCATGGCAGCTGATACGCGACGCGGGATGCCAGGGCATGAGGATAGGCGGCGCGGCAATATCGCCCGTGCACGCGAACTTCATCGTGAACGAATCGGATGCGACAAGCGCGGACATAGAGGACCTGGCGGACAAGGTCCGCGGCGCGGTCTATGAAAAATTCGGCATAACGCTGGAGTACGAGATGAAAATCGTCGGATCGAGGAAGGCCGAGGGACCCGAAATAGCCTAGCTTTTCCCTAGCAACGCCTTCAGCTTCACCATACTTACAAGTCCGGCCAGAAACATCATGCCGGCATAAAACGCCATTCCAGCGCATATCAGGAGCCCGAGCATCGCCGAGCTTTGCCAGAACGAATACACCGACATGTCGGACACCAAGCCCATCGAACCCAAGCGCACCATCCAGCCCATCGCGACGGAGGCCAGCAGCATCTTGGAAATGTCGGCCAGCGTGCGCCTGTATATCTTCACCAGCCCGCGGCGATAGCTTTCGAAATACAGCGCGGCCAGGCCGAGCCAGCTGGCAACTACAACCGCGGCGACCACGCCCACGTAGCCGAAGACGCGGTTCAAAACGACCGACA
>JAISNH010000091.1 GCA_031276335.1 Rickettsiales bacterium | reverse complement strand
TAAAAAAGGAAGTGTCAAATAATATAATAACCCAAAAATCACAAGACCGGCTGCACCGAGATTTTTGGATTAGGAAATTTGAGAAAAAATCCACCGCCCAGGCCGCTGGATTTTTACGAGTCGTATTTACATGAGGAACATGATGAAACCGGAAAAACTTACAAGCAAGGACATTATTGGAATGAACGGCAGGATGCTGCTGCTTGCGTGCTGCGCGCCGTGCTGTGTGGCGGCGGTCGAATTCCTGGCGAAAAACGGCGTAGATGCGACGCTGTTCTTCTACAACCCCAACATACATCCGCGAGAAGAGTACGAGAAGCGCAAGCGCGAGGCGATCAGGGTGGCCGGGCGGTACGCCCTGCCCTTCGTCGAGGGCGAATACGAGCCGGCGGCATACGATGCGGCCACCGCCGGGTTCGAGGGCGAACCGGAGCGAGGCGCGCGATGCTCCAGATGCTTTTTCCTGCGGCTGTCCCGGGCGGCGGAATACGCGCGCGAAAACGGATACGACGGATTTTCCTCGACGCTCGGGTTTTCGCGGTGGAAAAATCCGCTGCAGGTCGACGAGGAAGGGAAAAGGGCGGAGGCAGCATCCGGGACGCGCTACCTGCCGGTCGATTGGCGGCGCGAAGGACTGCAGCCGCGCGCGAGGGAGCTGATCCGCGAGCAGGAGATATACGAGCAGAAATACTGCGGGTGCCGGTGGAGTATGAATAAAAAACGCTAAGGCCGGTTAGAATTTAGTGAGGGATGAAGCAGAAGAACCCGAGCGTACAAAACCTTATCGACGAGCGTTGTTAGCGAGGAGATTAGGTTGCGTCGCGAGGATGCTTCGGGCGTAAGTGGTATCATATTTAGGGAGGGATGAAGCAGAAGACCACGAAAAAGGCTTCATCCCATAAGATTCCCCATGTATCCCCGGGTTCCCGCAAGCGGGCCCGGGGATGACGGGGTAAAAGGATTCCTTATCTTAAAAGCTTCCTCCATTTGCGCAAAAATGACCGGCCGACCACCGAAGACCCGAAATAGCCGAGCAGCCGTAGTAGTTGCTGATGTTGTTGATGCTGTAGTTGCCGTAGCAGCCGCTACCCTGCTGGGACGAATCAAGCACGCAAGAATCTCCACTTGGTTTACAATATATGAAAGAATTTGAATAATTGAAGTATCCTTTGTCGCCAGGAATAGGTCCGGCAGTATAGCTGGCGCATTTAATACAGGCAGAAGCTCCCACACTTGATGTAGTACCCGCCGGGCACGGCTTGCAGCTGCTCGGGCTGCCCACCATTATATTCGGCTGATATGTTTCCGCCGGACACGGCTTGCATTCCGTCGCCCCGGCCGCGGCATAAGTGCCCGCTCCGCATATAACACAGGACGTCTTGGTGGAATCGGGCGCATATCCCGCCGGACAGGTATGCGGCGCGGATGCTCCGGACGGACAGTATTTCCCGGCCGGGCATGGAGTGCAGCTTGTCGAGCCGGCCGCGGCGTATGTTCCCGCCAGGCACGGCATGCATTGTACCCCTTGCGCCGAGGCAGAGGTTGATATCGCGAGCATTATGCCCGCCAATGTTATTGTAGTTTTGTTCATTTTAATTTCCCCTTTTTTATTCGATTGTTATCTTGTAAGACCCGGCCGGACAAGTCGTGCCGGCCGCCATTCCGCCATGCTCGTCGGTAGTGCCTATCTTGTACGCTCCTGCCGGACAGGCCGCCGCACTGGAGGCATACGTCCCGCCCGGACATCCCACCCCCTTATAGGCATACGTACCCGCCGGGCACTGTACAATGCACTCCCGCAGGTCTTCGTCGTAGGTCAGGTTGGCTCCGCATTTACATTCGCCGGTTGCGGAATCGTATTCGGCCAGGAAAGCCGGCTTGCAGTCGGACGTGCATTTCGGAATGCAGTAATCCTCGAGCGCGTCTTCAAGCGCGGCCGCAAGATCCGCGCCGTCGACCTTGGCCGTGACGACAAAAATGCCAAATATAAGGACTATATAGCCGAAATATCGACTTGTCCGGCCTTTCGCGACACAACAAGGTGTTTCTTCTGATTGATTTTTCATATTTTTCCCCTTCTAATGTATTCAACCACTTGCGTACAATAGTGGCGCGGGGAGTTCGTAAATCATAAGTAAGAATGACTCTCTTTGGTCTTTAAGGGGTGTTACCCTCTGAACATACACCAAAGGCTCCCCGACCTCATCGGGGCGGTATGGATCATACATAAGTGCATACCAGCACTTCTTACTTAAAAGACTTACGACAGTCCGCATCCACCTATGGACGCTAACGCGGGAAAATCCCGCATCTTTGCACAGAATAGCATACGGGCAAGCCAAATGCAATAGAAAAAGAATCTCATGCGAAGCCGCCGCTTTTTTCTTTCGCCAAGCATATATTTTTGTTGCAAAAACTTGAATTTGAATATAATCTACTAGTAGGAAAGAAAAACAAAAGGAAAAGGGCGGAGAGGTCGTAATGAAAATATCAAGTTTATCTTTGGCTGTTTTATTCGCAGCCGTTCTGTCCGCAGGCGGAGCGCGGGCCGATTGGGACGGCGAACCGCCCGCAAACGAGGACGTATGGCCCATGCCGTACACCGACGCATACACCGACATACAGACCCTGTCCGGACAGCCGGACTATATCGACGCAATCAAGGCCGAAGGGCCGGGAACCGGATGGACCGGCGGGCCCAGCTATACCCCGCCGAAGGGCAATCCGCCAGTCGTCGACGGAATAGTTCCGCCAAATTCCTCCAACATGCCGCTTGCCAACAAGGACCTTGTCACGGACGACGGCGTAAGGTCGCTTGCCGCCTCGATGCCGCCCGGGTATCCGCTAATCGAATATGTCGAGAAAAAACAGATAGTGATGGAGGACGGCGAGAATGCCGTCGTGCAGGACTCCGTGCGCGACTGGGTCGCCAAGGAAGGCATGAGCCTGCGCGAAGTGCTGCAGCAGTGGGCGGACATAGAGGGTTGGGAGCTGGCGTGGAACACGAAGCGCGAATATCCCCTGAAGGCCTCGGCCATATTCCGCGGCAGATTCAAGGACGTGTCCGCGGCGATAGTCAGGAGCTTCTCGCGGGCGACGCCGCAGCCGCACGCAAAGTACTTTCTCGGCAACCGGGTGCTGGTCATAACTACATTGGAGGAACATGATGGCAAGTAAGGGCAAATTACTTTCGGTCGCGCTTGGCTCGCTTCTGGCGGGCTGCCTGTATAATAAGGAGATGACCGAGGTGGTGAAGGAGCAGGTGTCGATAGACTTCGACACCACGCAGGACGCGCTCGACCGCGCCAAGGTTCCGGGCAAGCCGATATCGAAGGACATAATATCCGTTTCCGACGACATATGGCTGGGCGACATGAGCGTCGTGGCCGAGCATAACGACCCCCTGCCGAAGCGCTTCGAAACCGACGAGGGGATAACAATCATGACCGACGGTCCGGTCGCGTTCGAGGAAATAACGAACCAGATCCACTTCCTTACCGGCATATCGACCCAGATAGAGGGTACCGTGAAGGACGACGTGAAGGACGTGGCGATTTCGTACACCGGGCCCCTGTCCGGCCTTTTGAACGTGCTCGCGCTCAAGATGAACGTGAACTGGAGCTACGACGACGGGAAGATAGTGTTCTATAAATTCAAGACGCGCACGTTCGTGCTGCACACGCTTGCGACCGAAACGACCTATTTGGCAAACGTGACATCCGGCAGCGACGGCGCGGCAAGCATGCAGATGACCTCCAACAT
>JAISNH010000035.1 GCA_031276335.1 Rickettsiales bacterium | reverse complement strand
TTCTTGGCAAGCGTGCTGTTCGCGTCCGACGATATGCCGATAAGCTTTATCCCGAACCGGCGGGTGTAGGAAAGGAGGTTGGACATCTCCTTCGTTTCCCCGCTGTTCGACATTGCGATGACGCAGTCGGCATCGTCGATTATGCCCATGTCGCCGTGGGATGCCTCCGCATAGTGGAGGAACACGGCCTTCGTCCCGGTCGAGGCGAGCGTCACGGCCAGACGACGCGCGACCAGTCCGGACTTGCCCATGCCGGCGACCACTACCTTGCCCTTCAGCTCGTCCGTTATATAGCGTACCGCCTCGACGAAGCCGGACGGGAAATTCTCGCGGAACAGGTCGAGCGCGCGGGCGTCTTCTTGCAAGACCTTTTTCGCGACATTTATTATATCGTTGCTGTCCATGGCATGCCCTCCAAAGCTATCCGCCGATGACGACTATCTCGACAGTGTTGTTCTTCGTTGATTTCGGGGTGTCGTCCTCAAGAACCATTATCATAATCTGCGACGACGGAATGTTTTTGTCGAGCAGTATCTTCCGGACGTTGAGGAGGCGCGAAAACGCGACGTTTCTTTCCGGCGCTACGGAATAATACGAAATAATCTTCACGGTGGCATCTGGGGAATCCTTTATCCTGTCGTATATGCCGGCCACGCTTTTTTCGTCCGTCTTCGACAGGTCCTCGGCGCCTTTCTTGAATTTCAACGACAAATCCGGCTTGTCGGCTTTTTTCATGTCCGGTGCGACTTCCGGCTTGGTCGCCTCCTCGGCGACCTTGCCCTCGTTTTCGGACGCGATTTCGTCCGCCTTCTTCAAAATCTCATCCGCTTTTTTTATGTTGGCCTCGGTCACGGGCAGCACGTCGGGACTTGGTTCCGGCGCGGGGATTGGTATCGGCGCCGGTGCCGGATCTTTGGCTTCGGGGGCCGGCTTGCCCACCGAATCTTCCTTTGCCTTGATTGCCGTCTTTATACCGAAATTCAGGGATTTCAGGCCGGCCTGTATCATCTTGGAAAGCTCTGCCGCCGAACGTTTCGCGCCGCGCTTAGGGCCGTCTGCCTTGAAATCATGGGCATTGCTTATGGAAAGCTTTGCCGGCTCGACCAGCTTCAGGTTGCTTGCGGCATTGGCAAGGACGGAGGTCAGTCCTACGAAAACGGCCGCTAAAACCATCGGAATTGAGAATGTTTTTTTCATTTTAACCCCTATTTTCGTTTTGTTTGATTATAATACTGAACAAATCCGGTTGTAAATAATTATTTTCCGAAACTATCGTTTCCGCCTCGAAAATCCGGTCGGTCGGAACGCCCTCCTTGTCGAACGCGCGCACCGCGCCGCCGGCTTCCCGCACAAGCAGCACGCCCGCCGATATGTCGAAGGCGTCGCGCGCCCTGGCCACGAACCCGTCGATCGCGCCGGAGGCGAGCCAGGCGAAGCTCATCCCGTCGGAGGCCATGCTTATCATTGAAACCTCCGCGCCGAATTCGATGCCGGCCGCATCCTTGTGCGACGCCGCGACAAGGGCGCCGTTCATGCCGCGCCGTCCGGAAACGCGTATCCGCCGCGTCATGCGGCTTTCCATGACATAGGCGCCCACACCGCGCTCCGCATAGAACATCTTGTCCAAAACCGGGTTGTATATGCACGATGCGATGATATTCTTCTGCTCCTGAAGGGCGACTGCGACCGAAAACATCGGTATGCCGCGCGAATAGCTTTCGAACCCGTCGATTGCGTTTATTATGAAGCGGTGGGAAATGTCGGCGCCCTTCACCTCGCGTCCGCGCGCCAGAATGCCGAATTTCGGCTGATATTCCAAAAGGTTGTCGACAAGGGTCTTCTCGATTTTTATCTTGGATGCCACGGCGAAGTTGATCGCGCCGGAAATCGAGGATTGGAGCTGCTCTATCTCGCCGAAATCGCGGAGTATGAATCTGGCTGCCTTTTGGCATGCCGTCGTGATTATATGCAGATTTGCCGACAGATTTTCCATTGCTTGCCCCTATTTACGATCAGGTTTTAACTATATGGCGGAATCAAGGGGTTTGCAAGAAAAAAATCCGCCCGCGCGCCCTGCCCCCTTGAAACGGAAGTCGGGTTTTAAAATCCTCGTGCCGGCCTTGCCTATACTGCCGCTGGCGAAGTTATATAATGGCCGGGCGCAAATCCATACGGCATTGATAAAATATATCTGTCAATTATTATTTATTTGATTTCCGCCAATCGGCCATATATAATTCCTCCGTTCAATTGGAGGAAACTATGGCGCGACCGAAACCGGTGGTTTTATGCATTCTAGACGGCTGGGGCTATAGCAAAGACAGATACGGCAACGCGGTGGAGCTTGCCGCCACCCCGAACTGGCACCGGATGCTGGCCGGGTATCCGCATGCGCTGCTGAAGGCGAGCGGAGCCGCGGTAGGCCTGCCGGAGGGTCAGATGGGCAATTCCGAGGTCGGGCATACGAACATCGGCGCCGGCCGCGTCGTCATGCAGCTTTTGGGGGAAATAGAGCAATCAATCGGGACGATGCGCTGAAAAGCAATCCGCGGCTGCTGGACTTCATCGCGAAAGTAAAGGCCGCGGGCGGAGCGGCACACCTGTGGGGTCTGGTTTCCGACGGCGGCGTCCATTCGCACATCGACCACATCGTCGCGCTGGCAAAGGCCGTGGCGGCATCCGGATTGAAGGTCTGGCTGCACGCCGTCACGGACGGCCGCGATACCGATCCGCATTCCGGCAAGGAGTTCATGAAAAGGCTGGCGGGGGCAATTCCTCTCTCGTACATGACCGGCACAGATCTGAAAACCGGCAAGGGCGGCGATATCGTAAAGGGTGCGGAAAATATCGGGGTCGCGACAATCTCCGGCAGATATTACGCAATGGATCGGAACAAGACCTGGGAGCGCACGAAGCTGGCCTACGATGTTATGGTCGAGGGCTGCAAGGACGGCGGCTTCAACCCGCTTGGGCTCGAAACCGTAATGGAACTGGCCTATAGCGGCGGGGAAAGCGACGAATTCGTAAGGCCGATGCCCGCGTTGTTTTACCCCGGCATGAAGGACGGCGACGGACTCCTTGTCGCGAACTTCCGCGCCGACCGCGTGCGGCAGATCGCGGACGCGCTCGCC
>JAISNH010000033.1 GCA_031276335.1 Rickettsiales bacterium | reverse complement strand
CTCTTCGGCGCGGCTGCGCGCGCGGTTTCCTTCGATTTCGGGCGCGCGGCCTTCGCGGCCGGTTTAACGGCGGCGGTTTTCTTTTCCGGCGCGGCCGGTTTTTGGGGATCCGAGGCCTTCGCTACGGCCTGCTCGGAAACGCCCAGAAGGATGCTTTCATACGAAATCGCATCGGCTTCGTCCGGAATGAAGGCGACGTTGGGGGCCTGAGCCTGTATGTCGTCGAGGGTTATGATTTTCTTGGATGGGGAAAAAGACAGGGGGCGCCGCGAAACCGCGGAAACCCCCGCCCTCCTAGACGATTGGGAAGAAGCCTCTTGGCTGTAGCTCAAAGACAAAGCCAAAAACAGATACAACCCTTTTTGCATTCCTTTTGTCCCTTTCATCCTTCTCCAAGAATATTTTTACAACCTATTTCCCGTTATGGCAAGCATAAAATGCACGCCCGATTCGCAGCCCTGTTTTTCTAAGGCCGGGACGTTTATCGAGGCACCGGATTCATCCGGATCGGCGGTGCGTTTCAAGCTCGCTCAAAAGGGCGGGGAGGCCGTCCCGCCACGATCGATTTTCCATGCGTTAGAAATCTCTCCTCCGGCGCCGCGCATCGTTCTTCAAGCCTGCCCAGAGGCGCGCGGGCGCGCAATTTAGTTGTTGAGTTTTGCCCGCCCCGGTATATAATCCCAGCGTATGTAAGCTTATAGAAAGGAAAGCCATGGAAAAAAGCAAGGTATATTTTACCGACATGCGCGCCCGGAACGGGATCGGCCTTCTTGACAAGCTGGAAACCCTGATAAAGCGCGCGGGATTGGAAACGATAGATTTCGACCGGAAGTTCGTCGCGATAAAGATTCATTTCGGCGAGCTGGGCAATCTGGCCTTTCTGCGCCCGAATTTCGCCCGCCGCGTCGCCGATTCGATAAAGTCGCTGGGGGGCATGCCGTTCCTTACCGACTGCAACACGCTGTACGTCGGCAGCCGGAAGAACGCAATCGACCACATGGAAACTGCCGAGCGGAACGGATTTTCGCCAATTACGACCGGATGCCAGGTCATCATCGCCGACGGGCTGAAGGGCACGGACGATGCGCTCGTTCCCCTTTCCGGCACCAGGTATGTGAAGCAGGCCAAGATCGGCCGCGCGATAATGGACGCCGACATAGTAGTATCGCTGAACCATTTCAAGGGGCACGAGATGACGGGCTTCGGCGGGGCGCTCAAGAACCTCGGAATGGGCTCCGGCTCACGCGCGGGCAAGATGGAGCAGCACAGGAATGGCAAGCCGGAGGTCAACCGGCTCGCCTGCAGGCGATGCAGGGGCTGCCGCGGCATCTGCGCGCAGAATGCCATTTCGTACGACGACAAGGGATACGCCTGCATCGACGTGAAGAAGTGCGTCGGCTGCGGCCGGTGCATCGGCGTGTGCAACTTCGACGCCATATTCAACCCGAACTCCGGCTCGAACGACGAGCTGAACATGAAGATGGCCGAATACGCGAAGGCGGTGGTTGACGGCCGCCCCTCGTTCCACATCTCGATCGTGAACCAGGTTTCGCCGTACTGCGACTGCCATGCGGAAAACGACGTTCCGATAATCCCGGACGTCGGCATGTTCGCATCCTTCGACCCGGTGGCGCTCGACATGGCCTGCGCCGACATGGTGAACAAACAGCCCGTGATGTGCGGCAGCCGTCTGGAGCAGAACGGCCATGCGGAGGGCAACGACCATTTCAAGGACAACCACCCGTCGACCGACTGGCGGGTCTGCCTACGGCACGCGGAAAAAATCGGCGTCGGCAGGATGGATTACGAACTTGTGGAAGTGAAATAGGAAGGGGAAATGAAATGAAAACTTCGATATTTGCATGCATGCTGATAACCGCCGGCCTGGCTGCGCGCGCGGTAATGGGGCAAACCGTGTCGCTCGTCTACAGCGGCGACTGCCTCGACACGTCGAAATCCGGCGGATATACCTCCGGCGAGCTCTCTCGCATGGACGCGGATAAAAACGGCTGCATCACGCGCGCCGAGGCCAGGGCCGCGCTGTCGGCTCCGGATGCGGATGCGGCCGCCGGCGCCGCCTACCTGGGCGCACCGCCAGTCTACAAAATTACGGATAATTTGTACGGCTCGGACGTGCCAGCCAAATCCGGCATTTATGAGGCTGCGGCACAGGGACAGCCCGGCTCAGGTGGTACGCTCAAGACCGGTACAGGAACAGCTGGGATAGGCGTCTTGAAATCTGGCGGCAGCGGTACGCTCAAGGCAGGCGCGATCGGAGGAGGAACATTAAAATCCGGCACTGGCGGCATACTCAAGGCAGTCAGGCAGCCATAGCTTCCACGCCGGCGCCTCAAGTTACGCCGTGCCAGCCTCCGTAAAAATTACGGACGTCCCACGACCCGACTGGGACGGTCAAAGCCGGCATTCATGCGGATTTTTAAAAATCAGCCGCCCCAAACTCCATGCAGCTGCCTACAGGCTTTCCAGCAGCATATCCGCGGCGGCCTTTGCATTCGCGACGGCCTTCCGGTTTTTCATGACATCCCCGGGGGCCTTCGTTTCTATTCCGGAAAGCTCGTACTGGCCGGCGTTGTACCAATAGCCGCATTCCCCGTATTTTCTACAATGCGCCGGCACGCATCCCGTCCAGGTATCGCAGCCGATCGTCCCGTCGGAGTACGCGACCTCGTTGGGGAGGAAGCCGCCCGGCCTTATGGGAACGGGATTCCCGATGTTCTGCCTGAATCCGTCCGGACGCACCGTCGTCGTTTCTTCCCATACGGGCATGGGCCTCGTATTGACTATTTGCTTCATTGGAATACCTACTATCTTGGTTGGTGGGTGCGGGGAGACTCGAACTCTCGACCTCTCGCGTGTGAAGCGAACGCTCTAGCCGGCTGAGCTACGCACCCTTTGGAAACTCCTTTTGCCTAAACCTCGACTCGTAAAAATCCGGCGGCATGCGCGGCGGATTTTCACCCCCTGCTCCAATCGAAAACGACGAAGTGTTTTCCGATCGATTGTTGGTGGGTGCGGGGAGACTCGAACTCTCGACCCCTTCCATGTCAAGGAAGTACTCTAGCCAGCTGAGCTACGCACCCACAGGGCGATTCTTATAGCACGCGCCCACCCGGATTTCAACAATAAACGGATTTTTTTAAAGGTCCGTTAGGCCTGTTTGCAGGTTTTCGAAAAATCGGCCGCACAAAACCGGCATGCGGACGGCGCATTGACTTCTCGAAAAGGGAGAAGCCGGCTATAATCGGCAGGGGCGGCGTTTTACTTCGCGCCTTCGCCGACCTGGAAGCGCACGAACTTAACGATTTTCGCATCCGGCGAGATGGCTTTCACCACGTCCTTTATTTTCTTCGAGGGATCGATGAAGAACGCCTGCTCGTTCAGGACTACTTCGTCGTAGTATTTCTTGATGTTGCCCGCGACCATTTTTTCCGCGATCTCGGCGGGCTTTCCGGCGGCTATCGCCTTTTCGCGCGCTATTTCCTCCTCGCGCGAAAGAGTCGCCGCATCCACGTCCTCTATGTTCAGGAACTGCGGGCTGGAGGCCGCGACATGCATCGCGATCTGTTCGCCGACTTCCTGTATTTTCGAGGGCGGCGCGCTCGACTCTATGCCGACCAGCACGCCGATAAGGCCGATGCCGTCGGCAAGCTTGTTGTGGATGTAGGGCACGACCATGCCGCGCGAAACCGCAACCTCGTCCGCCCGCCGGATGTGGAGCCGTTCGCCGATCGCGGAGATATGGCTGGCCAGCTCCTCCTGCATGGAGGCGCCGTCGATTTTCGAATCCATTATTTTCCCGATGTCGCCGTTGCATGCGGCCGCAACGCCCGCGACTTCTTTGACGAAGGCCTGGAATTTCCCGTTCCTGGCGACGAAGTCGGTTTCGGAATTGACCTCCACGACAACGCCGCGGCATCCGTCGGCAACCAGGCCGACTGCGCCTGCCGCCGCCTCGCGGTCGCTTTTCTTCGCGGCCTTGGCAAGGCCTTTGGTGCGCAGGACGTCTATCGCCTTTTCCATGTCGCCGCCGGCTTCTACCAAAGCCTTCTTCGCATCCATCATGCCCGCGCCGGTGCGCTCGCGCAGTTTTTTGACCAGCTCTGCTTTAATTTCGATCATGTTCATGCCTCTTTTTTATCTTCGGGGGATTCGTTCTTGACTTTCGCTTCGGGATTCAATGCCGCGCCAAGGTCGACGCCGCTCGCCTTCAGCTGTTCTTCCAGTCCGTCGAGTATGGCCTTGACCGCCAGATCGGAGTACAGCTTTATCGCCTTTATCGCGTCGTCGTTGCCCGGTATCGGGTAATCGACGTTCGTGGGATCGGAGTTCGTGTCGCATATCCCTACGACCGGAATGCCGAGCTTGTTCGCCTCCATGACGGAGAGGTCCTCCTTCGCCGTGTCGATGACGAACAGTATGTCCGGGCCGCCGTTCATGTCCATGACGCCGCCGAGGGCCGCGCGCAGCTTTCCGGTTTCCTTCTCCATGTCGGCGACTTCCTTCTTGGTAAGCCCCAGTTTTTCAGCATCTAGTATGTCGGCCTCGGTTTTCTTCAACTTGCGTATCGAGTTGACGACGGTCTTCCAGTTGGTGAGAAGCCCGCCGAGCCAGCGCTTGTTGACATAGTACTGGCCGCAGACTTCGGCCGATTCGCGGACGATGTCCTGTGCCTGGCGCTTCGTTCCGACGAACAGCACTTTGCCGCCCTGGGCTACGGTGTTCCTTAGGGCCGCAAGCCCGGCGTGCAGCATGGGCACGGTCTTCTGCAGGTCGATTATGTGTATCTTGTCCCTGACGCCGAAGACGTATGGCGCCATTTTCGGATTCCAGCGGCGCGTGTGGTGGCCGAAATGGGCGCCCGCCTCGATAAGTTCCTTCATGGTGAATTTGGGAAAAGCCATTCTTTGCTCCTTGTTTATCAGTTGTATCCTCTGCTTCCTTCAGGCCGCGGCCCACTAAAAAGGCGGAAGCATGCGTATTTGTCCTTTCGGGCATAGGCGCGATTCTACATAAATCCGGCTGAAAGTCAAGCGGGAAAGAAACAGGCGTTGACTTGGGCGTCGGAACAGCATATTTGGGGACGTGCCGGAAAGCCGGCATGAGGTCGCAAACCTCTAAGAAAAAACTCCAACCTCCGGGTTGGAGGGTTGCAAAATAACCAATATGCAGCACTATTTCTTATAATTTGCGCCTCCAGCCATTGCTAAAATAGTTTTTATAAAATGGAAAAAAGGAGGCCGAAAATGACGGTAAACAGGTGATTATGAACGGTTGTTTGACAGGGGCATGGACGCCCTGTCGATCATGAAAAAGAACGCTTTCAAAGACAAGTTCGGTTCAACATATTTGGCAAGGATAAGAAAATTGGAAAATGCGACAAACAAACTGTTAAAATTGCAAATGGATAGTTTTGGCGGCAAACTGACGGGCGAGGTTTTCAACCTGGAAATGGAGGCCAAAACATCCGAAATCTATCAACTGTTGTCCGAAAATACTTTATAGCCGAACTTTTTAATCTTTGAAAATCCAACGCACAGGAACCCGCTGCGCAAGCGCGGGGTTTCGCTTGCTCCTACAGCCAGTCCTTCACCCGGCCGAAGAAGCTTTTTCCTCCGCCGTTTTTGCGAGATTCCGCGTCGAATTCCCTCAAAAGCTCCGCCTGGCGCGCGGACAGGCTTTTCGGAACCTCGACTTTGATGTCTAGGAACATGTCGCCCCGGCCGTGGCCGCCCAATCCCGGCATGCCGCGCCCTTTTATGCGCAGCCGCTCGCCGTTTTGGATTCCGTTCGGAACCTTCACCTCGACCTTGCCGCCCTCGATGACCGGCACCTCGACCGTCCCGCCGAGGGCTGCCTCCGCGATTCCGACCGGCAGCTCCAGCTGCAGGTCGCGCCCGTCGCGCGCGAACACATTGTGCGGCTTCACGCCGACATATATGTAAAGATCGCCGAACCCGCCGCCCAAAAGGCCGGCCTCGCCTTCGCCCGCCAGCTTAAGCCGACCGCCGGTTTCGACTCCGGCCGGGATTTTGACCGACAGGGTTTTGGTTTCCAGCTTCACCCCCGTTCCGCCGCACTCGCCGCACGGGTTCTTGATTACGAAGCCCAGTCCCTGGCATTCGGGGCACGCCTGCTCCGACATAAAGAATCCCTGCCGGAGGGAAACGACGCCGCTGCCGTGGCATTTGGGGCAGACGCGCTTTTCCTGTCCGCCCGCCCCGCCGCACTTCGGGCACCTGCCCTGGCGGCGGTAGGATATCGTTTTGGCGATGCCGGAGTATGCCTCCTCCAGGCTGACCGCGGCGTCATAGCGCAGGTCCTGGCCGCGGTTGTCGCGCTCCCTAGCGCGCGCGCCGGTCCGCCCGCCGCCCATGAAATCCGAGAATATGTCGGAAAATATGTCCGAAAATCCGCCCGCGCCGGCGCCGAAGTTGAAATCGAAGCCGCCCGCGTTGAAGCCGCTGCTGCCCGCGCGCCCGCCGCCCGTTCCGTTTTCGAAGGCCGAATGGCCGAACTGGTCGTAGGCAGCCTTTTTCTGGGGATCTTTCAATACCTCGTATGCCGCGCAAACCTCCTTGAACTTCTCCTCGGCGGCCTTGTCCCCGGGATTTTTGTCGGGATGGTACTTCATCGCCTGGCGGCGGTAAGCCTTCTTTATCTCGTCGGCATCGGACCCCTTCTTGATGCCCAGCAGCTCGTAATAGTCGGTTTTGGCCATATATCCTCTCAAACGTTAGGTTTCATATATATAAGGATATTTTAGGAATAAATCAAGGCAAGAATTCCCTTTGAAAATCCGCTTTACTATGGAAAGGCTATCATTTATAATTGA
The DNA here is from genome assembly GCA_031276335.1 of Rickettsiales bacterium. GTDB lineage: Bacteria > Pseudomonadota > Alphaproteobacteria > Rs-D84 > CACZYB01 > JAISNH01. The sequence goes on along the minus strand of JAISNH010000033.1, from coordinate 7,751 downwards.
GATGTTCAATAAAGAACGAACAAAGCAAAAGGAGAAAAACATGAACAAACTTGTCTTGGCTGCGAAGATACTGCTGATAATAGTCGGACTGAACCTCGGCTTTGCCGAACTGTTCGGGCTCGAGATCGTCGGCCGCGTTCTGGGCGGCACCGTCCTGATAAGGATATTCAACGTGCTTGTCGGCCTGTCGGCTGTCCTTCTTGCCTACGGGATGCTCTCCGGCAAGGGCGGCTCGAAGAAAAAGAAATAGCCGTTGGACTGTTTTTCGAAACCCTCTTCGGAGGGTTTTTATTTCAGTGACCCCCGTCGATCGTCAGCGTCGTTCCGGTGATATAGTCTGCATCATCGCTGCACAGGAATCGTATCGGCTTTGCGACTTCGCTTGGCCTTGCCCAGCGCCCGAGCCATATCTGCGATTTTATTTTTTCCGCGTAATCGTCCGGCAATCCGCCGTTCATTTCCGTATCGACCCAGCCCAGGGCGACGTTGTTCACATTTATGAACGGCGCGAATTTCCGCGCAAGATTGCGCGTCATGTCGGCGATGCCGGCCTTGCTCGCGTAATAGTCGATGCTGTCCGGCGTGCCTTCGTCCAGCCAGTTGCTGGAAATCACATTCACGATTTTTCCTGATTTATGGAGCAGCATGTTTTCCGAGGCGTATTTCGACATCAGCCAAGTCCCGACAAGGTTTGTGCAAAGCGTCTTGCGCCAATCGTCGGCGGAACGGGATTCGAAATCTCTGTCTATCGCTATGCCTGCGTTGTTTACCAAAATGTCGATCCTGCCGAATTCGGCGACGACGGAATCTACCGCGGCTTTAACCTGGGCTTCGTTTGATATATCGGCGATAAGTTCTTTTGCAAAGGCGCCGTCCGCCTTTATAGAATTGTCTTTGTGCAAGACGACGGCCTTCGCTCCGCAAGCCATGAGCTCTTTGGCCGTCGCCAGGCCGATTCCGCGGCTGCCGCCGGTTATCAGGGCGATTTTATTTTCCAGTCCGTACATTTTCCAAACTCCTGCGTGCCGCCGCCAGGCCAAATGAAAGCCACAAAAGCGCAATGCTGGATTATCAAACCCCGCCCGGCATTTCCGCCGCATTCGTAATAGTACAATAAAATAACGGGATTTGCCAGCGGAAACTGCCGGCTTTCGGACGGGTTTATTTTTCCATGTATTTTTCCCGCAATTCTTTCGGCATCCTTTCGATTGCATACCTCAGCATGGTGCGCGGCATGTCGCGCGCGTGCCCGTCCAGAAACGCGAGCAGCGCGCGGTATCCGGCATCCCCCGCCTTGCCTGCCTCGCGGAGCATCCACCCGGCGGCCTTGTGGATAAGGTCGTGCTTGTGCCCTATGAATTTCTCCGCGAATTCGATTGTCGGGGCGAACTCGCCGCGCTTTATGAAATAGTATGTCGCGACTATGCTTATCCGCTCCCGCCACAGGTTTTTGGAGGCGGCGAGTTTCCTCAGCGCGGCTATGTTCCCGGTGTCGTAACAATGCCGTCCCAAAATCTTGTGCGCCGACAAATCGACCAGGTCCCAGTTGTCGATATATTTCGCATGCGAAAGGTAAAAGCCGGCTATCTTCCGGCGCCCGGCCGCATCCGAGGCGCCGTATTTCTCGGCCAGCGCCAGGAGGGCGAACATCCGCGCCTCGTGCATCTTGTGGGAAATCAGAGTTTCCAGGCCGCACCAGTCCGCGTCCTTCCAATGCTTTGCAACGATGCGGCGCAAGGGCCCGCTTTTGATTCCGCAGAACTCGTCGTCAGGACTCCCGTACCCGCCGCCGCACTTGAAGTACGAATAATTGTACTTTGCGTAGGCCTTGCTTCCGTTGCGCCTCAGCTCCTCGACTATAAGATCCGGACTCATTTTCGCCTCCATTCGCTATGCGTCCATGATAGCACGGCGGATGCGGGATTTGAAGGATAAAAGTTGCGGACGGACGGGCTGCGGCGGCGGCTCCCTATTCCGCGGAGGAAATAATTTCTTGAGTTTGGATTTTTTGGGTATATATTGGTGTGGCCGGAGAGGTGGCAGAGCGGTCGAATGCACACGCTTGGAAAGCGTGCGTGGGGGCGACTTCACCGCGGGTTCGAATCCCGCCCTCTCCGCCAAAAATCCGCCATGAAGGCTTCGAAGGCCTGCCCTGCAAGCCTAAACCGAAAATCCGTCGAATGGGGAAGAGGCTCCGTCTTTCGGCTTCTTTTTCCTGAACGGCCGGACGATGCGCCAGGCAAGCGAGCTTGCCCTGTCGATTGCGAAGAACAGCATCCACGCCATGAAAAGCATGGCCGGTATCGAGGTTTCCATGCGGTATCCGATCCAAGTGATGTCGACCGTGCCGTAGTTGTTGGATATCCACACCCCGATTATCGAGAAGACCAGCACCGCGGCGAACAGCTTCAATGTTTTCCTAAGCATGTTTATTCCCCCTGTTTTGCGGCGGATGCCGGGCGCGGTGCGCTCGGAACGCCAGCCCCCTGCTTGGATATGTCGTTCATCGCCCGCTCGATCGCGATCAGGTTTATTTCGGACATAGCGCCTGCGACGGCCGCCTTGGCCGAGGCCGCGTCATGCCACGCTTTGGCCGCCTCGAATCCCTCCGGCGCGATTTCCTTCAGCTTGGCCAGCTCGCCGGTAGCAGCTTTCACGTCGCCCAGGCGCAGCAGCTCCCCGGTCTTCGCCACTATCATGTCCGGGGTCACGCTGTCGCCCATCATGTCGATGCGCCGTATCTTGACCAGCCCCTTTATCCGGTGCCACAGTTTCGCGCGCGGCGACGGATTCTCGCCCAGCGGATTGTTGGATGCGAAAACCACGTTCGCCGCTATTTTTTCGAAATCCGAAACGAGCCGGGCATTGGAAGCGACGCCGGCCGCCGCATAGGGGCGTAGAATCCTCGCCGCCTCCGCGACCTGCCTGTCATTCCCCGCGGCCGCCATGATCGCGTCCAGCTCGGGGGCAAAGCCGCCGCCGCGCTCCACCGCCTCGCGCAGCAGCCCGGCGGACACCAGCATCACCATATTCGTGCCGCGGTATGTGCGGTTGTATTCCTCGATGGCCGCGATTTTCAGGTTCAGCTTCGCGAGGTCGTCCTTGGAAAACATCTCGCCCTCGATCCGGGCGACGTCGGATTTCACGCCCCTCAGCTCGGCCTGCACCAGCTCGCGCATGTCGATTTTCTGCAGGTCGCGTATTTTTTCGAGGTACAGGTTCAGCTTGTCCTCGCCGCTGTTTCGGATGGAATCCATCTCCTCCGACATGCGCAGGATCGCCTTTTTCTGGTTGTCGACCTCCAGGCTCAGGAAGCCGATTATCCATATCATCAGCACGAACAGGAATGCGAAAGTAAGCAGCTGGCCTATCGAGAACGAAGATTCCCGGTGTTTCCGCTGGCTGCCGTCCGGCTGACTGTTTTTGCGAATATAGTTTTTCATTTCAACCTCATTCTTTGAATTCGAGCGCGTTTTCCATGGCGCCGGCAACGGAGTTCAGCTTTTTCGTAATTCCGGCGACGAAGTCGGCAAGCCTGTCCTCGTCCACCCCTTCTCCGCGCATTGCCGCCTCGGCCTCCAGGGACGCGGCCTTGCTCCGCGCCTTGTCCAGGTCGCTGAACTCCAGTATGGCGACCATAAGGAGGAGGGTTTCGTTGCCGACGTCGCCGAACTGCGAGACAAGCGATGCTATCTTCGCGTCGATAAGCCTGGCGATGGACAGTATCTGCGCCTCCTGCCCGTCGCCGCAGTCGACCGAGTACCTTTTTGAGTTTATGCTGAAGCTTACGGTTGCCAAAATTGCTCTCCTTGCCCTGCTGTTTCAGGCTTCGCCGTTTTTAAGGCTTATGGCCAGGCTCTTGATTTCCTCTGCCGCGCGCTTGATCTTGCGCCGCGCGGAGGCAAGGTCGGAAACCAGCCTGTCCCTTTCCTTGTCGCCGCCGCGCACGCGGTCGCGCATGAGCCTGTCGAAGGCCTCCGCCAGTCCGTTCGCCGCTTTGGAAAGCGACTCGCATGAATCCTTCAATTTCTGTTTCATACTTGCCTTTTGAATATAATTGTTCTAATATAGCCCTGCTTTTAAAGAATATGATAGCGGAATAAAACATAAATTCAAGGATAAAAAGGATATGCCATGCGCGCACTTTCAAGGAAAAACGAAGCCCTTAGGAAAATCGAGCTGCTTACCGGGGTGAACAAATTCGCGGACGGCTCGTGCCTCGCCTCGTTCGGGGACACCCGCGTGCTCTGCACCGCGACGATAGAGAACAAGGTTCCTGCCTTCCTTAGGAATTCCGGCACCGGCTGGATTACCGCGGAATACGGCATGCTGCCCCGCTCGACCGAAAGCCGCATGGAGCGCGAGGCGGTGAAGGGGCGGCAGAACGGCCGCTCGCAGGAAATACAGAGGATGATCGGCCGCAGCCTGCGCTCGGTGGTCGACATGGGCAAGATGGGCGAAAGGCAGATAATAGTGGACTGCGACGTGCTCCAGGCCGACGGGGGCACGCGCATGGCCGCGGTCACGGGCGGATTCATCGCCATGCACCTGGCCATGCAGAAGCTGAAGTTCAAGCATCGGTGGGACAAGCTCCCGATACAGGATTTCGTCGCGGGCGTTTCCGCGGGCATAGTGAAGGGCGAGATCATGCTGGACCTCGATTTCGACGAGGACAGCCACGCCGAAACCGACGCCAACTTCGTGATGACCGGCGCGGGCGGCATAGTCGAGGTGCAGGGCACGGCGGAAAAAATTCCGTTCACCGACCGGGAGCTTTCGCGCATGATGGAGATGGCCGGGCGCGGCATAATCGAGCTGATTTCGCTGCAAAGGAAGGCGCTGAACATGGGCGAGCAGAAAAAACAGGACGGAACGAAGGAGGAAGGAGGCGCTGATGCCGAATAGGAACCAGGGAAAATCGCTGAAGGAGCAGTATGTCGAAATGCAGCAGAAAGCCTTCCTGCGCGAGATGGACGACGACGACGTGAAGGCCGACCGGCTGAAGCGCGTGTGGGACAGGTGGCATTACTATATAATCGGGGCGGCCGTCGCCGTCGTTTCGTGGGCGGTGATGGCTAATTGGCGCGAAACCTCAAAGCGGCGGGCGGGAATGGAGCAGGCCGAAAAATTCGAACGCATAATATCGAACCCGGTGACCTCGAACGAGGGAAAGATACTCGAGCTGAAGGACTTTGCGAAGGACGCTAGGTACGGCTACCGCGACATCGCGCTGTTCAACGCCTATTCGCTTGAAATGGAAAGCGGGAAGGCCGCCGGCGCGATTGCGACCCTTGAAAACCTGGCCGCGACGGCGGGCGGCGAAACGTACCGGAACCTGGCTGCTGTAAAGCTTGCCGGCATGCCCGGGTTCGCGGATTCCGGCGGCGGAGAGGCCGCGGAAAAAATGCTTTCCGGCATAGGGCGGCGCGAACCGTTCTATTACGCGGCCCGGCTGCGGCTAGCCGCGCTGTACATTCGGCGGGACAGGAACGGCGAGGCGAAGGAAATCCTCGAAGGCCTCGTATCCGACGAACGCGCGCCCGCGGGCATAAAGTCCGGGGGCCTGTCGATGCTGGGCTTCCTGAAAAGCAAGACGGCGAAATAGCGTGGCTTGAATGGGGGGAATAAAACGATATCTCTGGCTTGCCGCGCTCGCCGTTCTGGCCGCATGCTCGGCCACAAAGACTCCGCTGTCCGGCGCCCGTGCGTCGGTTTTCGACATCGATCCGGAGCCGGCGGAAAGCGGCAGGGATATAACCCTCGACGAGCCGCGTCTGAACGCTTCATGGACATCCGCGCACGGAGGCCCCGGAAACGCCGTGGGGCATCTGGCCGGCCGGAAGAATCCGGCGCTGCTGTTCCGGAAAAGCATAGGCGGAAGCGGAAGCAGGAATCTAATCCTGTACCCGCCGGTTGCAGGCGGGAATGTTGTGTTCACGATCGACGGGCGGCTCCGCGTGGTTGCGACCGACCTTGAAACCGGCGGCACCCTGTGGAAAAACGACGGTCTTGAAAGCGGAGCCGTGCTTGAGTTCGGCGCGTTGGCGCTGGACGGCGGTTCGCTTTACGCGATAACCGACAGATCGCAGCTGGTGAAATTCGACGCTAAAACCGGCGATCTCATATACAGCCGGCACTTCAACTCGACGCTGAAATCCGGCTTACAGGTATGCGGGGGTCGCCTGCTGTTCGCGACGAATTCCGGCGATCTTGTCGCGGTGGACGCCGCGTCGGGGGAAACGCTTTTCACCCACCGGACGCTGGAGGAGCGCGTGGGACTCGTAAAGGGCGCGACCCCGGCCTGCGAGGGCGAGAGGATTGTCGCGGCGTTCGCGGGCGGCGAGGCGCACATGCTGATGGCCTCGACCGGCACCCCGATATGGCTCGCTTCGGTATCAAAGCCGGACCTGAGGAGCATCAACGACATCCCCGACATAGTGGCAGGCCCGGTGATAGTCGGCGGGGTGGCGGTGGTGAAAAGCTATTCCGGCGCCATGAAGGGGCTGGATCTGGACGACGGAAGCGAAATCTGGAGCCGCGCGGGCGGGGGAACCTCGACCCCGGCGGAGGATGCCGGCGTCCTGTTCGACGTGGATGCGGACGGATTTGCCTCCGCGATAGAGACGTCGACCGGGAAAAGCCTGTGGCGCACGAAGCTGGCGCCTGCGGACAAGGGCGCGCGCTTCCACGACCCGCTGCTCGTCAACAACCTCCTGCTGGTTGCGACCTCCGGCGGCGAGATGATAAGGCTCGACCCGTACTCCGGGAAAATAATCTCCTCCGAACGCGTCGCCTCCAAAATCGACGCATCTCCGCTAGCGGTCGGCGGCCGGCTCGTCGTAATCTCCGGCGGCGACTTGATGGTATTCAGGTAGGCGTCCCAAGGCGGAACGCCGTGGCTTTCGAGAAGGGGGTGCGCCGCGGACAATTTTTGAGGCCGTGAAGTTTTCGCCTTGCCTTTTCAGGATCAATAATCTATGATGTAGGCAAAATCAATCGGTTGCGGGGATTTGTATCATGTTTTCATCAATAAGCGGACTGTTTTCATCCGACCTTGGCATCGACCTGGGAACTGCGAACACGCTCATATACGTAAAGGACAGGGGCATCGTCTTGAACGAGCCGTCCGTCGTCGCCATCGCGGAGGAGGAGCACGGCCGCAAGGAGATATTGGCCGTCGGCGAGGAGGCAAAGAAGATGCTTGGGCGCACGCCCGGCAACATACAGGCCATACGTCCGCTGAAGGACGGCGTCATAGCCGACTTCGAGGTTGCCGAGGCGATGATAAAATACTTCATACAGAAGGTGCTGAACCGCAAGACGTTCACGTTCCCGCAGGTCGTCATCTGCGTGCCCTCCGGCTCCACCGCGGTCGAAAGGAGGGCGATACAGGAAAGCGCGGAGGTTTCCGGCGCGCGCAAGGTCTACCTGATCGAGGAGCCTGTCGCAGCCGCGATCGGGGCGGGGCTTCCGATAGGCGAGCCTACGGGCAGCATGGTCGTCGACATCGGGGGCGGCACGACCGAGGTCGCGGTCTTGTCCCTCGGCGGCATAGTGTATTCGAAATCCGTGCGTGTGGCGGGCGACAAGATGGACGAGGCGATTATCAGCTACATCCGCCGCAACCACAACCTGCTTATAGGCGAGCGCAGCGCGGAAATCATCAAGAAGGAGATCGGCTGCGCCGTGCCCGACAGCGACGAGGGCGGGCGCGTCATCGAGATAAAGGGGCGCGACCTGATGAACGGGAT
>JAISNH010000082.1 GCA_031276335.1 Rickettsiales bacterium | reverse complement strand
GCGATAAGCAGGTGCGGCATCTTCGCAAGGTCGACGAACACGGGGCGCCCGCCCGTATCCTTGCCAAGGGAAATGGGAAGCGAGTATTCGGAATTCCTGAAGGCGGAGCTTTCCAGCTGCTCCCTTATGTACACTGTCTTCCGGTGCATGTTGGGAAGCTCGATGCCGATTTTGTTCGTGCCCGGGATTACGGCGACGCGCGCGGACAGGGCGGACATGTCGCGCGCTATGTCCTCGGCAAGCGCGGTGATTCGCGACGTCTTCACGCCCTTGCCCGGCTCCATTTCGAAAAGGGTGATTACCGGCCCGGTCTTTATGCTCGCGATGCGCCCCACGACGCCGAATTCGGCGAGCGTCGCCTCCAGCATCCGCGCCTTCTTCTCGTTCAGCTCCTCGTTCGCGCCTGAGGAATTGTCAGCCCTTGCCGCGTTCAAGAGGCTGAGAGGCGGCAGCCGGTATTTCGATTTCGAAGGCGTCCTTTGCACCGGCGCGGGCGGCCTGGCCTCGGCGCGCTTTTTCGGACTGCGGATTTTCAGCATGGAAAGGATTTTGCTCTCGGTGCGCGCATCCGGCTGGCGCGCCTTTTTCCCGAAGATTTTCAATCGCATGAAATTCGCGATTCCGTGGTACGCCCGCGCGATCCGCGACTCGAACCTGATGATCGAATCCTGGTCCAGATTCAGCGTGAAGTACATCGTCGCGAGCCAAACAACGGTCGAAAGCACGAACAGGATTGCGGCCATGGCGCCGCTTATGCCCGCATTATCAAGGACGCTCGCGATGTCGGACTTGATGATATGGCCGAGAAGGCCGCCGAGCCCGGTTTCGGTTGGGAAGGTTTCAAGGAAAACGCCGGACGCGTACGAAAGCGACAGGCACGCGAAAGGCGCGCTGAACACCAGCGCCAGGAATATCGCGCGCGCGCCGTGCTTCAGATGCGCCGGCTGAATGAAGCTCCGCCCCAGGAGGTACACGTCGTAGACGAACAGCAGCGGGAACAGCCCGAAGAATTGCAGCATGAACGCGGCGGCGTTCGCGCCCGAAGCGCCGCCCCAGTTGCGGGTCGGAAAGGTCCCGACGGTAAAAAGCGAGCTGTCGGACGGCGAGTAGGAAACAAGCGAGGCGAGCATGTACGCCGCCGCCGTAATCAGCGCAGCGCCCAATGCCTTCCTGGCAAGCGAGCCTATGTAATGCCTGATGCCGTCCGGTACGATGTTCTGCTTATGGACTGCCAATTTTCAACTCCGTTCTCGCGCGTCCGCCAAAGACTGCCATAGCGGCGCCGGAGGCCGCTATACGGTTTCGTAAAAGGCTTCGTTCATCGCCCGAATCCAATGGCCGGGCTCAGGGATGAAGGCCGCCTATTTCCTGCCTTTCCTTTTCCTCGCCGGCCTTGGAGGCTTCTCGTCCTTCTCGTTCATCGTCCTCTTGAATCCCTTTATGCCCTTGGCGAAGTTTTCCATTATGCTCGGGAACCTGCCCGCGCCGAAAACGATTATCACGACGAGCAGTATGAGAAGCAGTTCGCTTGTTCCAATCATCCTTGCCTCCTATTTCGTAACGAAGCACGAAACGCTGTACGCCTTCAGCTTCGTGCAGATTTCGTCGGCCTCGGTCGAGGTCTTGAGCCCCGGCACGCGGAGCCGCCAGTATGCCTGCCCGCCGACGTCGGCCTTCGTGACCGTATGGGGCAGCCCGCCCAGGATAGCGGGGTATTTCTTGACCAGCGAGTTCCATTCGGCATTGGCCGCGGCTTCGCTGGAGCCGGAGGAAAGCTGGACGTTCCAGACGCCCGAGCCGGCCTTGCGCTCCACTTCGACCTCGCCCTTTATCGGCGTCGGAATCTCGACAAGGCGGGGATCCGCCTTCGGCGCGGGCTTTGCGGCCGGTTTCACGGCGGGCTTCGCCGGCTTGACCGACGCGGCCTTCTTTATTTTCGGAGGAGGCGGAGGAAGCGGCTCCGGCTTCACTATCGTCCTTGACTCCGGAGGAACGGCCTCGGAAAACGGAACCGCGGGATTGTATACCGTGGCCCCGTCGGCCGCATCGAGCGGACGCTCCGGATATGGCGCGATCTTGATCGGGGCTCCGGTCGCGGAAAGGGTCGGTATATCGGCCGTATTCGCCGGATCGGGCTTTTTCCGCGCAGTGAAAAGCAACACCAGTATCCCGGCCAGGGCCGCGCCGATTCCCACCGCGACAAGCACCTTGGCTATCGACGATTTTTCCGCCTTTTCGCCGTATGCTATGCCGGAGGTCGATATGTTTTCCTCGTCAAGGTTTATGCGCCTGTTCTCGCCGAAAAAATCGCTGCCGTCGTCTATCATTTTGCTCCACTCCTTAAATTGGTTCTGAATCCTTGCCTGTATTATACCATAAAAACAAGGGGATTGAAAGAGGAATTTTGGAGCACGCCCGCAATCCGCGCCGGAATAAAACGCCTTGCAATGCCCCGCAGCATTCGCTATACTTGCCGATGCGTCGGATAAAAGCCCCGGCGTGAGGACAAAAAACCTCCCTAGGAATCTCCAGTTTAGGCTGGAGGGTCGTGGAATATATTGAATACATGGCACTATCTAGGTAGTTTTTTGCCTCCAGCCATTCTTTGAATGGTATTTTCAACAACTATAAAAGGAGGACGACATGAGTATAAGAATAACGCGCGCGGGAAAGTTGGCGACAATCCAAACATCCCTTGCAATCGGGGGCGCCGTGCCCTATACTTGCCGATGCATCGGATAAAAGCCCCGGCGTGAGGACAAAAAACCTCCCTAGGAATCTCCAGTTTAGGCTGG
>JAISNH010000065.1 GCA_031276335.1 Rickettsiales bacterium | reverse complement strand
CTTCTTGTTGACGAAGTCGGACTCCAGCTCTATATAAACTACATCGACGGGAGTATCCTTTATCTTCACGCCCGATATTTTGCCACGCGACGATGTGTACTTCAGCACGGTGTACTGTGTGCTGTTCGTTACAAGCATGTAGGATATGTTGCTGGTGCCGGCCTGATCTATGTTGAAGCATCCGAAGCCTCCGCTGCCGGCAGACTTATCCAATTCGTCAAATATCGCGTTGTAATCTAGGGTTTCAGCCGACACGTTCACATGGCAGAAATCTCCGTCCGCGAGGTTTTTCTTGTTTTTCTCCTCCCTCGTCTTTCCGGCCATGGCCTCATCAGCCCAATTCGTGCCCATGACCGCGCCAATCTGGTTCACGCCCCACTGCTTCCCGCCCAGCAGCAGACCCTTCTCGGCAACCTGGCGTTCAAGCGAGGTCTGTTTCGCGTCGTAGTTTATAGGGAAGTTCGCGTCGTATAAGGCAGTGAACCTGTCCGCGCCGCACATCGCGTTGGCGTTGTTGTGCATCGAGTTGACAAGCTGCACCAGCTCACGCGGGAATTCCGCCGTCGTGAAGTCTATCTTCAAATCGACTATGCGCGCAGGATAGGCCAGAAGGTTCGACAGGCCTATGCCGCCCACCTTTTCGAAATATTTCTCGATGTTGCCGTCGTCGGCAACCGTGGTGTCCGTCTCGAACGGATCAAGCTTCTGGTAATGGCTCCATATGTCGGCGTTCGAGCAGCCCTCCACCTTCCGTCCGCCTATCGCGGTGAAGCCGTCCATGGTGTTGTTGGTCAGGACGTACCGGTAGCAGTCCTCCGCCGCGAACATGCGCGCCAGCATTATGTTGCACTGCTTCTGGTCGTTCTGGGCATAGGCGTCGTAGGTGTCCCACATCTTGTTGACATTCGTTTCGATGAAGTTCGCGCAGTACGGCTCCACATTGCAGGTGGCGGGAGTCACGCCGTCGGTCACGCTTACCGTCTTGCCCGCAAGTTCAATGTTCGCATAGGCGACGGTCGCATTCTTGCGCTTGCTTTTGTCCAGGACATCCAGCGCCTGCTGCACCGCGAGGGCGCAGACGCGGTTGGCCTGCGCGTCGGTGACCGGGGCCGGCTTCGTGCAATCCACGCTGGTCGTGGCCGTGGTGTCGGCGACAGTGGCCGAAACCGAGGTCAGCGAGCCCTGCACGTTGACCGTGGAGGGCACGCCCGAACGACCGCCGACCCGTCCCGCGCGGGCGGTCCTGCCTGCGCGCTGCGCTTCGGCCGCCGTGCCGAGCAACGCGATTACTCCTAAAACTGCGAGTGCTTTCTTCATCATTTCCCTCTCCCTCGTTGGTCCTTTCATTCTACCTTATTTCCGCTCCCTTTGCAAGGGGTTAGTTTTGCTGGACGGGCGCCCAAGCCGAAATCGCGTCCGGCTTTTCCTCGTGGTTGACGATTGCCTGCAACGCGTTGGCGCGCATCTTGTGCTTGTCCTGGTCGTAGCGGATAGAACGGTACTGCGGCTTGCCGTCTATATCGTCGAATTCTATTATCGTATATTCGCCCGGCGCCACGACCAGCAGCGCGCCGTTCCGGCCGTCTTTCCATGCCTCGGCAAAAGTCCTGGTTTCGCCGGTGGATATATCGTTCCTATTCTTGAAGCCCTCGTTTATAAGCCCGTCCGTGCTGAAGTATTCCTTTACTATAGGGTTTATGTGTTCAGTATCGAGTTTTGTAACATGGTAAGGCCCGCGGATGGTGAACTCGAGCTTGTCGGCGTCCGGGCCGGTCGCATCCTCGTCCTTGACGCCGCCGAAGAAGCCCTCGCGCTTCGTCTTGTTGATCCTGTTCTCGCCTACGAAGACGGACACCTGCTGCATGCCCCAGTCGGTCGCGCCGGCAGCAAGCCCCATGTCGTCGCGACGGCGCTCCAGCGAGCTCCGGGTATCCAAAAGCTGGAAGTCGGTCGCAAGCTGCTGCGTCGCGTATTCCGTGCCGCAGAAAAGCGAGGCCTGCGCAAGGTAGGTGTTCATCACCTGGGCCAGGTCGCGCTCCCACGTGTCGGTCTTGTCCGTAAGGCGCCCGTCCAGTATGTTGCCTATAATCTTCACCGAATCCGTGGCGAACGTCGCGCGCCCCGCGTCTATGAACTTGTTGGGGATGTCTTTGGGCAGCGCCGTGTCCACGGCCAGGAAGTCCGAGAAGTTCACATCGGTCTTGCCGGGCGTGTCGTTGCTGAACATCGCCTGGTACGTCCTTACTATGCCCGCCTGCCCGCAGAGGCTGTTGAGCTCCTGACGGAGATTTTCCACAGCGCCCAGCGCCCGGCCGCTGGTCAGGACGAGGCCGTAGCATTCGCCGGCCGCGGTGATTATGGCCCTCTGCCGCCTGCAAGGGTACGAATTGCTGCCCTCGGTCGCGTAATCGGGCGCTATGCTTTTCAGAAACTCTTCATGGTAGTTGGAGCATATAGCGTCGTACGAGCCTATGTCCTTTCCCTCGGAGCAGACATGCCACAGGCTGGTGTCTATCTTGACCAGCATGTCGGCCGGGTCGTAGCATTTGAACTGCGCCGGTATGCCGTACGCCTTTGCGTTGCAGGCCGCCGTTTTCACGTTGGTTTCCGCGGTGGACAGGCCGCTGTTGTTGAACGAGAGCCTGCATGCGCCCTCGATCGCGCTTATCAGCACCGCGCCGCAGGATTTGCGCGTCGCGGAGGCCGCGGACGGCGGATTCAGCCCGCATTCGCCGGTCGAGGCGACCACGTAGTTTGGATCCTTGCACACGCAGCCGTTGGCATCGGTATCGGATTCCTTCTGCGTGTCGCGTATGCATTTGCACGACGAGGAAGCCGCGTCCCATTTCTGGAGCCACGTGCATTTTTGCCCATCCCTCATGGTTGGGTCGCCCGGCTTCGCGTATTTTACGGTATTTCCCGGGATTATCAGCCCCACGGCGTCCTTCGTGTTGACGTTCTGCAGCAGGCGTCCCGCGCGCGCCTTCTTCGCGTTTTGCGCGGGGGCCGGCAATGACAGCATAACAGCCGCCGCGGACAACAAAACAATGCTTTTCAGGTCGCGCTTCATCCTCTGCCTTCCATAATTCTCGCTTCCAGTATAACGGTTTTTTGTTGAAAGCGCAAGAACATTTAATATTTGCCGTCCGGGATTCATGGTTTAGGAAAACCCGCCCGTTTATTCCCAAAAATGCCTGATATTGCATGCCGAATGTTAAATTTGCTTGAAATCGCGGACGATAACGGATAGAACTGTTACGATTCAACATATATGGAGCTTTTCATGGCCGGGGCTGGAAAAATTTTGATGCACAAGGAAACCGCAGGGTGGCTTATCGACAATACTTCGCTGACCTTCGCGCAAATCGCGGATTTCTGCGGCATGCATCCCTTGGAGGTGCAGGCCCTGGCCGACCGGGAAACGGCCGAATACGCAATCGGGTTCAACCCGATCATCAACGGAATGCTTTCCAAGGAGGACATAGCGCGGTGCGAGGCCGACAGCGAGGCGCGCCTGTCGATGAACCAGAGCCTCGAGGAGTTCGTCAAGAAAAGCCGCGCCGTCAAGGGGCGCTATACCCCCATGGCGCATCGCCAGAACCGGCCGGATGCCATAATGTGGCTGGTCAAGAACCACCCGGAGCTGTCCGACATGCAGGTCTGCAAGCTGGCCCGGACGACCAAGGCAACCGTGCAGGCCATTCGCGACCGCACCCACAAGCTTATCTCCGAAATTCAGCCGCGGAATCCCGTGCTGCTCGAAATATGCAGCGAATACGACCTGCAGGCCGCGATAGAGCTGGCCAACAAGAGGCTTGCGGCGGCGGAGAAAAGAATGCTGGCCGCGGAAAAGAAGGCGGCGAGGAAGAAACCATAGGCGCCCGCAATTCCGCCTTCCGGCAAAGTTCCGCTTCGAAATGCGGGATTCAATGTCCGCCGCTTATCCGCCGAATCGCGATACTGAATGCTAAATACCTTGACTTTTCGGGAAAAAAGGTTAAAAATGCAGGGATGATTCTTCCATTCAACACTTAAACTCAGGTGCCGTTCGTGTTTTTCAAAAAGAAATCAGCAGCCAAGCTCCAAAAGAATAAGCCCATAACCGCAAATCAGGACAGAATCGCCGATGCGGCGACGGAATTCCTGCTTTCCTCGCTTTCCGAAAACCTCCGGAAGCTTATAAGGAAGGCGCAGACGCTGGGCTCCGTGTCGCGCGATTTGGTCGAAAAGGCCTCCAAAATGGACGGACTCGACGAGGAATCGGCCGAGGACGCGCTCGTCCTGATCTCGGAAATCGGGGTCAACATCAAGGAGGAATACGATGAGGATTCCGAGCTTGCCATCGGCGAGGACGCACCGAAGCATGACGCGCTTGACCTCGACGACGACGAGGAAGAGGACGGCGACGACGGAAAGCTGTATGGCGTTTCCAAGGACAAGATAGAGAACAGCGCCGCCCTGAAGGAATTCCTGTCCGCGCACGAAGGCGAGGAGGTCCAGCTTGTCGACACGCGCAGCAGCGATCCGGTCAGGAACTACCTGCGCGCCATGGGCACGATCGAGCTGTTCAGCCGCGCGGGCGAAATCGCGATAGCGAAGCGCATAGACGCCGGCCGCAAGCTGATGATAGAGGGCCTTTGCAACAGCCCGATGACGATCAAGAAAATACTGTCGTGGTACAACATGCTGACCAAGGGCGAGCTGCAGCTGCGCGACATAGTGAACCTGGACCTGATGTACGGCGACCAGTACATGGAGAAGGCGTTCGACGACGAGGACGCCATAATCGGCGAGGACGACGCGGACGAGGCGGACGACGAGGGCCTGGAGGAGGGCGAGTTCTATGAGGACAGCGGATCCATTTCCGTCGGCGCTATGGAAGAGAGCCTTATGCCGGCCGTGGTCGAAACATTCGAGCACATCAAGAAAATCTATTCTAAAATCGAGCGCATGAACAAGACGAAGCCCGCCCCCAGGACCAAGATCGAATTGAGCGCGTCGAAGGACAGGGGCGCGAAGCTTTGCTCCGAGCTGGTCCAGTGCATGTCCAACATCCAGCTGAACGACCTGAAGGTCGCGGAGGTCCTGGACGAGATGGTGGAGAAGAACAGGCGCCTCCTCGGCCTGGAGGGAAAGCTGCTTCGCCTGGCCGAGAATTCCCGCATCAAGCGCGAGGAGTTCCTGGAGATGTACGTCGATGCCGGGCTGAGCGACGGATGGCTTAGGAAAATAATGAAGCTGCCGTCCAAGAACTGGAAGCGGTTCACGACCGTGCACATCGACGAGATACGGCGAATCAAGGACGAAATGGACAAGATCGCGTCCGAAACCGGACTGCCCATCGGCGAATACAAGACCGTCGTCGAGGTCGTGAGGAAGGGCGAGCGCGAGGAAAGCCGCGCGAAAAAGGAGATGATAGAGGCAAACCTACGCCTAGTGATCTCGATCGCGAAGAAATACACCAACCGCGGCCTGCAATTCCTCGACCTGGTGCAGGAGGGGAACATAGGCCTGATGAAGGCGGTCGACAAGTTCGAATACCGCCGCGGATACAAGTTTTCCACCTACGCGACGTGGTGGATACGACAGGCGATCACGCGGAGCATCGCCGACCAGGCCCGCACCATCCGCATCCCGGTGCACATGATAGAAACGATAACGAAGCTGAAGAAGACCAGCCGCATAATGATGCAGGACCTGGGGCGCGAGCCCACTCCGGAGGAGCTGGCCAAGAAAATCGGCATGCCGATCGAGAAGGTCAGGAAAGTGCTCCGCATCGCGAAGACCCCAATCAGCCTCGAAACTCCGGTCGGCGACGACGAGGACAGCAGCTTCCGCGATTTCATCGAGGACAAGAACGTCGTGAAGCCGCTGGACGCCGTGGTGAACTCCAACCTGCGCGAGATTACCTCGCAGGTGCTATCCACCCTCACCCCTCGCGAGGAACGCGTGCTTCGGATGCGCTTCGGCATAGGCATGAACAGCGACCACACCCTCGAGGAGGTAGGCAAGCAGTTCTCGGTTACCCGCGAGCGCATACGCCAGATCGAGGCGAAGGCGCTACGGAAGCTGAAGCATCCCACGCGCGCGAAAAAACTCAAAACCTTCGTGGAGTAAAAAACCCATATTTAGCGAGATTATCGGCGGGTTGTCCCATTTTTACAAAATCACGTACTACTTGTACGCTGGGTTTTGTAAAAATGGGCAGGCAACCCTTGATTCTCTCACAAACTATGGGTTTTTGGGCGTGTCCATGCGAGCGGCGATTTATTACTATGGGTTTTTTGGCGTGTCCATGCGAGCGGCGATTTATTAAAATATGAAGTTTTTACGTATTCGTAATTTTAATTTTTCCGCCGCTCCCTGTGCCACGCCGGTATCGCGACCATCTCGTTTGTTATCGAAAACAGGTGGTAGAATATGTTCAGGTACGCGCCGGACATGACGAACAGCGGTATGTTCACGAAGTCGACGAGCGTCCATAAAATCCAGCCCTCGATTTTCTTTCCCATCATCAGCAGCCCGCCGGCCAGCGACAGGTAGAGCGAGGCGTAGTCGATTATTCCCAAGGCCGCGCGCCCCATGGATACCTGCGCGGCCACTACCGCGACGAGGCCGGCGGCGATCAGTATCCACAACCGGCGCGGCAGGTATGCGGGCGCGAGCCTTTCCCCGTTTTTCCGCGGCCTGTGCCAGCTGTAGGCTCCGGCGCCGCTCATGACGGCGTAGAATGCGCGGACTATCGTCTGGCCGGAAAGGCCGGCGGAATAGAAGTACGCCGCCAGAAGCGAGTTGGCCAATATCGCAACCATGTAGCCCCATACGCTTTGCCTGCGCATCAGCGTCACGGCGATTATGTTCGCCGCCACGCCCGCAATCTCGATGCCGGAAAGCTCTAGGCGCAGCGCGAACCGCAAGACCGCGACATACACCGCCAGCAGCGCGAGCGCGAGAACGAAGTCGATGTTTTTCCCGATTTTTCCCATAACGCGCCCATGGTAGCAGAAGCGCGCCGCCAAGGCAATGTTTTTCTTGCCATTCTTGCCCGCTTCACCTATAATTTGCTCGATAATCGAACGGAAAGGAGCGTATGATGAACAACTCTTTAAGGCGCGTGGCCGTAACCGGAATGGGAATTGTTTCCCCGCTCGGCCGCGGCTTGAAATACAACTGGGAGGAGGGGCTCCTGAAGTCCAAGTCCGGAATAAGGCCGATACCGAACAACGAAAATTATTTCGACGCCTCGACATTCCCCGTGAGGTTCGCCGGAATAGTGCCGCACGGAAAGGCCGAGGGCGAATTCGACGTCGAATCCGCCGTTCCCGCAAAGGATGTCAAGAAAATGGACCTGTTCATCCAATACGCCATCGCGGCTGCGACCGACGCGGTCGAGGATTCCGGATGGAAGCCAGAGGACGAGGAGGGCAAATGCCGCACCGGAGTCATGATAGGCGCGGGCATAGGCGGACTTGGCACCATATACAAAACCTCCAAATGGATGGTGGAGCGCCAGACGCCGAAGGTTTCCCCCTTCTTCATTCCGGCCGCGCTTATCAACCTGGCCTCCGGGCATGTTTCCATAAAATACGGATTCAAGGGGCCGAACCATGCGGTGGTCACCGCGTGCGCCACAGGCACCCACGCGATCGGGGACGCCGCGCGTCTGATCATGTTCGGGGACGCGGACGTCATGGTCGCAGGCGGGGCGGAGGCGGCGGTCTGCCCTATCGGGGTTGCCGGATTTGCCTCGGCAAAGACGCTTTCCACGCGCAATGACGAGCCCCTGAAGGCTTCGCGGCCGTGGGACAAGGGGCGCGACGGCTTCGTCATCGGAGAGGGCTCCGGCATACTGGTCTTGGAGGAATACGAGCACGCGAAGGCGCGCGGCGCAAAAATATACGCCGAGGTCGTCGGCTATGGAATGTCGAGCGACGCCTACCACATCACGGCTCCGGCCCCGGACGGCAGCGGCGGCGAGCGGGCGATGCGCGCAGCCCTCAAAAGCGCGGGAATCGCGCCCGCGGAAGTCGACTACATCAACGCGCACGGAACATCGACCCCGGTCGGCGACATGCTGGAATTCATGGCGGTCAGCCGCGTGTTCAAGGACTCGCTTGCAACCGTTTCGATGAGCTCCACTAAGTCGGCCACCGGGCACCTGCTTGGCGCGGCGGGCGCGGTCGAGGCCATATTCTCGATACTTTCGATACGCGACCAAATCGTGCCGCCGACCCTGAACCTCGAGGATCCGGAGGAGGAGGCGAAGGCCATGGACCTTGTTGCCTTCGCGCCCAAGAAACGCAAGGTCGAAACCGTGCTTTCCAACTCGTTCGGGTTCGGCGGAACCAATGCTTGCGTGATATTGTCCAAGCTGAAATAGACGCCGCATTCCCTGCCTGCCTTCGGCCGGACGCCGTCCCCCTACTTCCTCGCCTTGTCAAGGTTGCCGCGGATGCAGGCGCGGCGGTATGTCTTTCCGCCCGATTGCACGTACAGGTTTTCGTACACCTTCATGCACTGCTCCTTGTCCTTGTAGTATTTCGCCCCGCTGCTTTCCAGCACCTTCGCGCATGCGTTCCCCGCCTTCTTCCGGTCGCTTTCCATGTCGGCTTCGGCCATGGCGCAGGAAGCAAGCGCGTCGGCGGAGATGTAGTATTCCCGCCCCTCCAGGCTTATGCTTTCCGCCATCGCCCCGGCCATGAAAGCCAGAAGCAGCAGCGCGGTTAAAAATATTTCCCTCATTTTTCCCTCTTTCTTCCGGTTCGGGTTTTTCCGCGGAAAATCCCGTCCCATGAATTTTCTTGACGCCGGCGTTACCCGGCCATATTCGAGGTTATTCCATGCCTCTTGCAATTGCAAGAGGAATAAATGCGGAGTGATAGAAGCGGTCTTGCCCATTTTAGTTTCCTTTCTCAACGTTCATAAAAAAACCGCGCGCAACATGCCAACGGTCAGGAAGTTAGAAAATCACTGAACATGACTCTGCGGTATTCAATATATTCCCACAGCATCCCGACCAGGGTCGGGATTGCGTTTTTATGGATGCGCGCCACATCCGTTCAGAGGACTTCTAAATCCTGCGCGTTTCCGCGGCTAATCCTTATAAAGGATCGCCTTCAGTATATATTGCTTTCAAAATTATTGGAAGCAAAAAAACCGTCCCGGCCTCCTTCTTTCCGTCCGTCCGCGCCGCGCGGTTTTTAAAGCCGGGGCGCGCCCAGGGATAGGGCGCCGGCCGCTGGATTGCCGCATCCCAGCTTTTTGTTTGTAAAATCTCCGCAGCCCTGCTATCATAGCTTATATAGAATTCGGGGGCGGCATGCGCAAGAAAAACCAATTGGCAGGGAACCTGTTCGCGTTCGGGTGCGTTTTCGCGCCGGTGTTCCTGTGCGCATCGTTCGCATATTTCATCCTTGCGCCGGCATCCGGTCCGGAGCGCGTAGTGGTGGAAATCCGCGCGGGCGAGCGCCTGTCCCATGCCGCGGACAGCCTGAAGTCGGCCGGCGCGATAGCCTCGCGTCCCATGTTCAAGCTGTGGATGTACGCCATGTGGAAACATAATGCGATAAAGGCCGGCGAATACGAAATCCCCCCGCGATCCTCGATCAACGACATCAAGAACATCATCACTAGCGGGCGCATGATGAGCAGGTTCGTGACGGTGCCGGAGGGACTTACCCTGCTGCAGATACACGAAGTGCTGAACTCGGTCGACGACCTGCCGGGAAAGATCACCATCACCGCCGCCGAAGGCGAGCTGATGCCGCAGACCTACGCCTACAGCCGCGGCATGACGAAGGACGACGTAATCGCGAAGATGAAGGCGGCCATGAAGGAAACGGTTGCGGCCGAATGGGCGGCGCGCGCGGAGGGGCTGCCCTTCGCCACGCCGGAGGAGGCCGTAATCCTCGCCTCGATAATCGAGAAGGAAACGAGCGTGGAGGTCGAGCGCGGGCTGGTCGCATCGGTCTTCGTCAACCGCCTTGCCCGCGGCATGAGGCTGCAGAGCGATCCGACGGTCGTCTATACCCTTACCAAAAAATACGGCAGCATGGGCGGGCGGAAGCTGTACAAGAAGGACCTCCAGGTCGACACCCCGTACAATACCTATACCCGCAAGGGACTGCCCGCAGGGGCGATATGCAACCCGGGCATCGCCAGCATTCTCGCGGCCATGAACCCTCCTGATACCGACTACCTATACTTCGTCGCGGACGGTTCCGGTGGGCACAGGTTCGCAAAGACGCTCAAGGAGCACGAGAAAAACCGCGCGGAGTGGAAAAAGGCGCGGGCGGAGTAGGGCGATGCGATCGCGTCGCGGAGCTCATAAACGGAAACAGCCGAATCGAAAGGATGCCGAATTGGCCGGAAATAGGGATATTACCGGCTTTTTCCATCTTCGGGAGGCCAAGTACCGTTACTTTTCAATTTCCGTATGGTACCGGGAATTACCCGATAGGCGAGCCGCTTCTCCGGTTCGTACACCATAGGCACTCCAAGCAATGCGTTGCAATGCGGACAAAACACGCCAGGCATATCTTCTTTGCTCGCAAAGCGTTCCTGCTCTTTCGCCAATTCTTCCGGGGCGGTGATTCTATCCTTGTACATGCGCAAAAGGGAGCCCGGCCCGTCTTTCTGGTAAAGCATGACGTCTTTCCCGCAGCCAATGCACTGTATGAGCAGAAACTTGGACCCGCCTCCGCGGGCATTAAGATACCTGTCTTTTTTCGGAACGTACTTCATCGCTTGAACAGTCCTAGGAAAAGACATTTGGCGTGGGCCGCGGCGCTTACGGGAATTTTCTTGACCGAGCCTTGGAATAGCTTCCACGCCTGGCGGTTTTCCTTGCCGTACATATATCCGAGCCCGAGCATCTTTCCGCATTTCGGACACGCAAGCTTTTTATCTATCCCAAACGAAATTGGAAAATCCGGCTCGATTATACGGTCGTGGTACATGCGCATGAGCTCGCCGTGCCCGTCCTTCTGGTATTTGGATATAAAACTTCCGCACCTTCCGCAGCGTATCTCGAATATCTCTCCATAACCG
>JAISNH010000046.1 GCA_031276335.1 Rickettsiales bacterium | reverse complement strand
TCAAGTGCCGCTATGACAGGGATTAGCGCTATACCGGAGCAGGCCGGGCTAGAACAGCTTTCCGTCCTTGTAGTTTTTCTTGAAATCCGTATTGATGACGCACTTGTCGTACGGGGCGTTTTCGATATCCTCGGCCGCGCCGCCCTCCGGCAGCTCGTCCTTCACCTTGTCGATGAACTTCAGGAAGTCGTCGCGAGTTTCGAAATTGTAGTACACGGATGCGAAGCGGATGTATGCGACTATGTCGATGTTGGACAGCATTTCCATGACCAGGACGCCGATTTCGCGGCTGCTGATTTCCTGCTCGCCGGTAGCCTCCAGCTGGCGCTGTATGGCGGAAACTATCTTGTCGATCCGCGCGTCTTCCACCGGCCGCTTCCGGCACGCGAGCCTTATCGAGCGCAGCAGCTTCTCCCGCTCGAACGGTACGACGACGCCGGACGATTTCTTGACGTATATCTCCTTCAGCTGCACGCGCTCGAAGGTCGTGAACCGCGCCCCGCATTCGCCGCAGAAGCGGCGCCGCTTGATGTACGATCCGTCGTCCGCCACGCGGGAATCCTTGACCTGCGTATCTGCGCTGCTGCAAAACGGACAATGCATGCCTGCCTCCTAGTCCTCTGTTTCAACCGTTATGTCGGCCCCCAGCGCCCGCAGATTGCCTACGAAATTCTGGTATCCGCGGTAGATGTGGCGCACCTTGTGCAGCACCGTTTCGCCCTCCGCCACCAATCCGGCGATGGTAAGGGCCGCGCCCGCGCGGATATCGCTTACCGCGACGTCGGCCCCGCACAGCTTCGGCACGCCGGAAAATTCCGCGAAGTTCTCGCCGGTAACCGAGATTTCCGCGCACATGCGCACCAGCTCCGGCACGTACATCAGGCGGTTCTCGAACAGGTTCTCCTTCACCGTCGAGGTGCCCGAGGCGACGCTCATCAGCGCCATGAACTGCGGCTGCAGGTCCGTCGGGAATCCGGGATACGGCTCGGCGGCTATATCGACGGCCTTCAATTTCACCCCGCGCCCGTCGGCGATGAACCCGGACGGGGTAAGCGTGATTTTCGCCCCCGCCTGCTGAAGCTTGTCCAGGACGATAAGGAGCTTCGATGCGTCGGCGTTCTCGATTTCCACCTCGCCGCCGGTAATAATCGCGGCGATCGCGTACGTCCCTGCCTCCAGCCGGTCAGGCATGACGGAGTATTCGCACCCGGACAGCCGCTCCACGCCGTCGATTTTGATAAGGTTAGCCGCACCGCGCCGCACGCGCGAAATCTTCGCGCCCATCTTGTTCAGCATATTGATCAGGTCGTCCACCTCCGGCTCCATCGAGGCATACTCGATAACCGTTTCGCCCTTGGCCAGCACGGCCGCCTCTATCGCGTTCACCGTGCCGCCGTGCGTCGTGATGACTACGCCGTCCTGCACGCGCACCAGCCCGTTGACCGTCGCCCCGCGAAGGCGCTTCCGCCCTCCGCCGTCCTCGGGCGCCACGGCGACGATATAGCCGTGGTGCAGCTCGACTTTCGCGCCCAGGGACTGCATGGCCTCGATGTGCAGGTTTATCGCCCTTTGCCCCAGCGAGCATCCGCCCGGGGCCGAAACCTTCGCCTCGCCGCACCGGCCGAGGAGCGCGCCCAGGATATAGATGGAGGCGCGCATTTTGGAAACTATCCCGTACGGTGCCTTTATGCTCGTGATCTTCGGGGCGTGCAGGCGGAGCGTGGCGTTTTCCTTGTCCCATTCGACTTTCGCGCCATGGTTCCGGAGCAGCTCGATGAAAGTGCGTATGTCGGCAAGATCTGGCACGTTCTTCAGCACGACCGGCTCGTCGGTCAGGAGCGAGGCCGACATAAGCTCCAGCACGGAATTCTTCGCGCCGCAGATTCTAACCTTTCCCGAAAGGGGGCGCCCGCCCCTTATCCTAAAAAAATCCATGTTTGCTCCTCAATATATACCGTCGAAGTTGGTTTTGTTGTTTTCCTCGGCATCGCCGAAATTGTACGTGCCTCCGCCGGACGGAGCCTCGCGCGCGGCATCGTCCACAAGCGTATTTTCCGTTCCTTCGCGGAACGCCTCCAGCACGACGTCGAAATTCCTGTCCTTCGGCGTGGCGAGCTTGCCGGTTTCGCGGTTGACGCGGACGAAGGTCACGCCCTCCGGCACGCGGAACGCGACGTCCTTCCTGTTCTTCAGCACCTGCTCCATGAACTCGCGGAATATCGGCGCGGCAAGCGCGCCTCCCGCCGCATAGTCGCCCAGCGACTTCGGATGGTCGTAGCCGAGGAACACTCCGGCCACCAGGTCGGGCGTGCCGCCGATGAACCATACGTCCTTCTGCTCGTTCGAGGTTCCGGTCTTGCCCCCGATCGTCTTTCCGGGTATGCGCGCCATCCATCCGCTTCCGCGTTCCACCGCCCCTTCGAGTATGTGGACGATCTGGTATATCGACACCGGGTCGGCCAGCTGTTCCCGGTCATCCGGTATCTCAGGAGGAAGCAGCCCATCGCTCCACTCCTGAAGGGAGCAGTCCCTGCATTCGCGCTTGTCGGTGTTGAACACGGTTTTCCCGTTCCTGTCCTGCACGCGGTCGATAAGCACGGCTTCGATCTTGCGCCCGCCGTTGATCAGCTTGGCAAAAGCGCTGGTCAAATCGACGAGGGTTGTGTCGCCGCTGCCCAGGGCCATGGACAGGTTCGGATCCTTCACGTTCCTGTACACGCCGAATTTCACGGCCGTATTCACGAAGTTCCGGACGCCGACGTCGAGGGCGACGCGCACGGCCGGATTGTTCTTCGATTTCTCTATCGCGCGGCGGAATGTGATTTCGCCGGCGAACACGTTGTCGTAATTTTCCGGCCGCCACATCTCGCCGTCCGATTTTTCAAGCACGACCGGAGCGTCCAAAAGCACGCTGGACGGCGTGAAGTTTCCCTTCTCGAGCGCGGTCAGGTACACGAACGGCTTGATTGTCGAGCCCGGCTGCCGGTACGCCTGCACGGCGCGGTTGAATTTGCTGCGGGCATAGGAAAATCCGCCGACCATGGCGAATATGCGCCCCGTGTGCGGGTCCATGACTATCATCGCGCCGTTCAGCTCCGGCACCTGGCGCAGGGAAT
The DNA here is from genome assembly GCA_031276335.1 of Rickettsiales bacterium. Taxonomy (GTDB): domain Bacteria; phylum Pseudomonadota; class Alphaproteobacteria; order Rs-D84; family CACZYB01; genus JAISNH01. The sequence goes on along the minus strand of JAISNH010000046.1, from coordinate 2,426 downwards.
AGGCATTGCCCTCGCCCTCGGCCTTCTGCACGAACACCACGTCGCCTTTGGCCAGCACCTGTCCGGCCGATTTTATCGCCGCGCCGTCAGGTACGTCGTCTTTCAGCCGCTTCGCCCACGCCAGATCGAAAAGCGGTATGGTGCCCTTGCCCGCGCGGAGGACGCCGATTTCGGCGGCGCCTTCGGACACGGACAGCACTATGGCCTTTTTCCAGCCGTCGTCCTCCATGCCGGAAATAATCGCAACCTTCGGCAGCAGAACCTCCCACAGCTCCTTGTCGCCATCGGTCATCTGCTTGAGGGTCGCGGGGTCGGAAAGCCATGCGGGATCGTCGAGGTTTATGTTGGTCTCCGCGCCGCGCCAGCCCCGCTTCCGATCGAAGGATATAAGGGCCTTCCTAAGCACGCGCGTGGCTATTTCCTGATAGCGCGGCTCGATTGTCGTGCGCACGGCCAGCCCGCCGCTGTACAGCTGCTCCTCGCCGTATATGCCGGACAGGATTTTCCTGACCTCCTCGGAAAAATAAAGCGAATACCGCTGCTGCTTCGAGATGAAGCTCTCGCTGACCTCGATGTCCTCGGCCTTGGCGCGCTCCGCTTCCTCGCCGGAAATATAGCCGTCCTCCCGCATGCGGTCGATGACCCAGTTGCGCCGCATGATCGCGCGGTCCTTGTTCGTGACGGGATTGTAGTTCGACGGCCCCTTCGGCACCGCGGCAAGGAAGGCGGATTCCGCAAGCGTAAGCTCCTCCAGCGACTTGTTGAAATAATTGAGCGAGGCCGCCGCCACGCCGTACGAGCGGTACCCGAGGAAAATCTGGTTCATGTACAGGGTCAGGATATGCCGCTTGGAAAACGCCCGCTCCATCTTCAGCGCCAGTATAATCTCCTTGATTTTCCGGGTGAAGGACTGCTCGGCGGTAAGGAAGAAGTTCTTCGCCACCTGCTGGGTGATGGTCGAACCGCCGACTATGCGCCGGCTCCCGGTCAGCTTGTTGTGGATGTTGGTAATGATTGCGCGGATTATACCGACGATGTCGATGCCGGAATGGCTCCAGAAATTCTTGTCCTCGGCCGAAATGAACGCGTTGACCAGGTTCGGCGGTATCTCCCTCAACGGAACGAAAATCCGCTGCTCGGTCGCATATTCGGTAAGCAGAGATCCGTCGCCCGCGTAAAACCTGCTGGTAATCGGCGGCTTGTAATCGGCAAGCTGGTTGTAGTCGGGCAGGTTGACGCCGTACCGCATGAACACGAAAAATAACGAAAACAGGCAGAAAAGCGAGAAAAAGAACAGCGACATCAGCGCGATTTCAAGCTTGCTCCGCCGCTTGCTCGCGGGCTTCACGACCAGCATGGGCGCATCGTCGGGTTTTGGCGTATGGATTGCCGGGGGATTTTCCACTTTTCGCTCCATTGATTGGCAGGGTTTCGATTATACTTATTCTATAGGCAAATTTCCCTGCTTTCAAGAGGAAAATTCCGCGATATGTCGGCGGGCGGCGCCCTCGCGGAGGGCTGTCATAGCCGGCGGATAAACTGCCATTCCAACGAAAGCAGGAATGACGGGAAGATAAATCTTAAATGTTAAATGATTTAGGGAGGGAGAAAGCAGAAGAACCCGAGCGTACAAAACCTTATCGACGAGCGGGATGAGCGAGGAGATTAGGTTGCGTCGCGAGGATACTTCGGTCAGCCCGGTATGAACTTTAGGGAGGGAGAAAGCAGAAGACCATGAATGGCTTTCTCCCATAATAGGACGGCAGTTCGGACGCCGTCCCTTTGTTTATTTGCCTCAAAAGCTCCCGCCATTTTTACAGAAACGACCGGCCGACTCCCGAAGATACGAATCATCTGAGCAGCCGTTGTAGATGAGGCCAAGCCAGCCGACGCCGTAGCAGCCGCCACTCGACTGGGACGAATCAAGCACGCAAGAGATATTACTATTTAATTTACAATATATATAAGCACTTGAATTACCGAAGTAACCTTTGCCGCCAGAAATAGGTCCTTTAGTATAACTGGGACATTCTTTGCACACAGATGCGCCAGCTGAAGAAAAAGTGCCGCGAGCACACGTCATGCAGCTGCTCGCCATTATACTCGGCTGATACGTTCCCGCCGGACAAGGCGTGCATTCGGTCGCACCCGCCGCGGCATACGTCCCCGCCGGACATGGCATGCACTGTACCCCCTGCGCAGAGGCCGATGTTGATATCGCGAGCAGTACGCCCGCCAGTGTTATTGTAGTTTTGTTCATTTTAATTTCCCCTTTTTTATTCGATTGTTATCTTGTAGCTTCCAGACGGACAGCTTGTCCCTGCGGCCATTACGCCATGCTCGTCGGTGTTGCCTATCTTGTACGCTCCTGCCGGACAAGTCGTACTTTGCGATGCATATGTACCGGCAGGACAAGGCGTTCCCCT
>JAISNH010000020.1 GCA_031276335.1 Rickettsiales bacterium | reverse complement strand
CTATATAAGGAAAGTCTTCAACTATATGGGCATATCGCTGGGCATTACGTCCGTGGTGTCCTACCTGATGATACGGACGCAGCTGTTCATGTCGCTTTTAAGCGTGCAGGGCGGGGTTGTGGCGGGCTATTCCCCGCTGGGCTGGATTGTCATGTTCGCGCCGCTGGCCATAGTGCTCGGCATGGGTTTCCTGCGCAATATGTCGTCGGCCGGGACGAAGGCCGCCCTGTTCTCGGTGTCGGCTATAATGGGCGCGTCGATCTCCGTGATACTCGCGTTTTCGGGCGTCGGCACGACGTTCCAGGCCTTCCTGATAACCGGCGCGATATTCGGCACGATGTCGCTGTACGGCTACATGACCGATACGGACCTGACCAAGGCGGGCAGCCTCGCCATAATGGGAGTGTGGGGCCTTGTCGCGGTTTCGGTGGTGGGTATTTTCACCGGCGGCGTCGGGATATGGCTCTCCTATGCGACGGTCGCGATATTCACGCTGCTTGTCGCCTACGAGGTGCAGAACATAAAGAACATATACTCCATGGTCGGCGGCAGGGGCGAGGATTCGGACAGGCTTGCCGCCCTGTGCGCGCTCAACCTGTACCTGTCGTTCCTGAACATATTCATGGCGCTGCTGAGGATACTCGGCGGCAACAGGAGATAGCGGGCGCCGCCGCTCCGGTTTCGCGCTCCCGGCCTTCGCCGGGAATTTTTTTATGTTGCATCTTGGGTGCAATCAATCTATATTTGATTCAGATATGGAAAAAGAAGACCATGTCAGCATCCGTAGGCGGATGCGGAGTCGTAGTAGACTCTCACATAACCAGCACGGCGTGCATTCCTTGCAGGCCGCGTGCAAACCCCGGCGTCCTGTTGGGGAGTCTTTGGTGTATGTCCAGAGGGCTCGCCCTTAAAGACCAAGGAGGTCATTTCTGGTTATGTGATTCTACTAACTCCCCGACTGTCATGCAGTAGCCTACGATAATAACTGTTGTGAAGGGAAAAAAGGGGCTGGGTCCCCAAGGGAGAAAAACTATGAAGAAGACCATGAAAGACCGCCGGTATGGCGGTGAGAACGTCATGCCGGTGAAGGCCGGCGGCCATAATCGGGCGAAACTAATCGGAGCGAGCGTCATGCCGGTGAAGGCCGGCGGGCAGCATAATCCTTCGTCATTCCGGTGCTTGACCCGACAATCCAGGCCACGCAAGGAATCCTTCGCCGGAATCCACGGCGGACTAATCAGCATATTATTGTTATTGGGGAGTGCCGGCGCGCATGCCGCGGATCAGGTGTATGTCTGCACTCCGTGTCCTGCCGGGAAGTATTCGGACGGGACGATGACGGAGTGTGCTCAGTGTCCTAGCGGGAAGTATTGTCCGGTGGGAAGTTCCTCGCCGCAGACTTGCCCGGCTGGACAAGTACCTAATTCCGCCAGGACGGCCTGTGCGTCGTGCGGAGCTGGAACCTATTACTCGGGAGGAAGCTGCACGACGTGTCCAAGCAATGCGTCGTGTCCGACCGGAGCCAGCACGTTCACATGCAATACTGACTATCATAAGAACAGCGCTGGTACAGGATGCTTCAAATGTATAACTAGGCAGCAAAATAAGGTGAAGCCTTCTGAAACTAGTTATACCTATAATTTCATTACTTGCAAGGCAGAAGGTGATTCCTGCGTGTGGTCTGAGTGCGGCACCTACAACCTCGGCTACGGCGTCAACGGCCGCGCCGCCTACTGCTCGTCTTATCCGAATCCTTCGCTTATTCGTCCTGGCGCTGAAGCGTGGTGTCGTCGTGGCGGGAGCAATTAGGAGGCCTTGTTATGAAACTTGGATTGTCGGGTCAAGCCCGACAATGACACCTACCGCCGTCATTCCGGCGAAAACGGGAATCCACACCACGCCGTCATTCCCGGCTCGTCCGGGAATCTTATGGGATGAAGTTTGGGGTCTACCTTCTTCATCCCTCCCAGTTTATTTAACATTTATCATTTATCATTTAAGATTTGCCTTTCCGTCATTCCGGAGCAGGCCGGTATCCATGAAGCGCGTCATAGCGGCGCCCGACGCCGCTATCCAGGTGATGAAGGATTCTTTGTGTGACCTGGATTGTCGGGTCAAGCCCGACAATGACGAAGGGGTGCGCCGGAATGACGGCGGATTGAATTCCCAGCGTTTGACTGCTGCGCTCACCTTTTTGCTTCGCAAAAAGCGCGGGAATGACGGGCGGGGAGTCTACGCCGGAATGACGGAGCGGGAAGCCGCCGGCGGGAATGACGGAAGCTCCTTTGCCATTATGACGGTTCCGCTTTACCTGCCGCGAAAAATATGGTATGATAAGCAAGGAGACAAATGGGCAATGGCATTCCTTTCTAACATTTTCGAGCACAAGTACGACGGCGAGCACCAAAAGGCCGCACGCTGGCTTATGATAGCCATGATCGTGTCCTATCTTTTGTGGTGGGGCTTCACGATCATGATATTCCCGCTGGCCTATATCGCCGAGCGCGGCTTCGAGCTCGACCGGCTTTCCGATCCCGCGATCCAGCGTTATTTCAGCATGGTGATAAAGACCAGCGGATTTTACGTCCTGGTGGAGTACTACAACTGGGGCGTCGGGTATTTCAGGGGGACGACGAGGACGATAATCCCGACGATTCCGATCGTCGTTTTCCCGCTTATCCGCATGTTCCTTATCGGGCACAACCCGCATGACAAGCTGTCCACTCCGAACGCGTACTCGAAGAAGGCGGACGAGGCGAAGATAAAGAAGATGGGCGTGTGGGACGGGTTCATCGTCGTGCTGGGCAAGTTCAAGAACCGGTACCTGAAGCTGGGCGAGACGCTTTCCGTGCTGGCCTTCGCCCCTCCCGGCACCGGAAAGACCGTCGGCATAGTCGTGCCCACGATTTTCGAATGCGACACCGTTTCGATGATAGTCAACGACCCGAAGCCGGAGCTGTGCTACCTCACCAGCGGATACCGCGCGACCGTCGGCCCGACCTTCATCATCAACTGGGGGCGCGAGGACGAGCCGGACAGGGGCTTGTACTATCCCAGCTGGAACCCCTTGTCCCCCGGCACCATCCCGCCCGACGGTCCCGACCGCGACATGTACATCGACAGCATGGTCAACGTTTTCGTGCAGGATCCCGCGGGCAGCTCCGCCGATCCGCACTGGAGCAAGACGGGCCGGAACGCCCTTTCCGGATTCATCAACTACATAGTGTCGAAATGCGAGCGCGCGACGGCGAGCGACTATTTCTACGGCCGGCTTTCGGACGGCCTGTTCGACGCGAACGACGCCGCGATACTCGAGGGCTACTACATGGACATGAACGATTCGTACGCCATGGGCGCCCTGACTCTGCTCCGCGACGGGAAGCTTACGAAGGACAACTTCGTCCCCGTGGGCACCTGGGCGGACATACCGGAGGAATGGGTCGGGCACGAGGCGTGCATACCCCTGCTGCTGGACTGGATGAGCGAGGCTCAGGTCGGCATCGCCGAGGACATCCGGAAGCGGAAGGAGAACGGCGACCAGATGGCAGCCCTTGCCGATCCGATGAAGGAAATGCTGGACAATGCGGTGACTGAGGCGCGCCGCTACGGATACGCCCACCGGGCGATGCTGGAGCTGACGCAGCTGGCCAACACCCCGGACAAGGAGCGCGGCTCGATCCTTTCGACCGCCCTTACCGGCATAAGCATTTTCAAGAACGCCGCCGTCCGCCAGCGCACCAGCCACAGCGATTTCACGTTCCGCGACCTGCGCGGCATGGTCGATCCCACGGACGGCAAGATGAAGCCGGTGACCGTCTACCTTTCGGTGAACCAGGCCGACGCGCGCGCCCTTACCGTCATCACCGGCGTGTTCGTCGAGCTGCTTTCCAGCTATCTGATCTCGAATCCGCCGGGCAAGGTTCTGGACGATCGTACCGGGGACAAGGTCGGGCCGTGCGCGACCCTGTTCGTGCTTGACGAGTTCCCGCAGATGCCGAAGATAAACGCGGTTCTGGACGGTCCGGCCGTCGGTCGCGGGCAGAAGGTTTCCTACCTGCTTATCGCGCAGGACCTTCAGCAGATTACGGCGGGCTACGGCGCGGATGCGGTGGAAATACTGATGTCCACCACGGCGGCGAAGATACTGCTGACCCAGAACAACGAAAAGACCGCGACCAGGTTTTCCGATATCATGGGCAAGACCGGAATTCCGAAGGTCGATTACAGCGACGACACCGTGGGCTCTCCGTTCAAGCGCAAGGAAAAATGGACGGCCGGGGAAAAGCCGCTTTACACGGCGTCCTCCATAATGAGCCTGGCTCCGGAAAAGCAGATCGTCATCATGCAGCGCTTCCCGCGTTTCCCTATCGATGCCGACAGTCCGCGCTATTACAAGGAGCCGAAGCTGCTCGCGAAATCGAAAATCCCCGCCGCGCCGCCGATTCCAGACTGGGTGCGCGACCGCAACTACCGGCAAAGGCCGGAGGAAGAGGAGGAGATCGCCGCCGAAGCGTGACAAGGAGGCTTGACAATTCCTTGAAACTATTGTATA